>CAZFVX010000075.1:0-4285 GCA_964522675.1 uncultured archaeon | reverse complement strand
AAGCAGGAAGCAAGTTAAACTTGAAAAAAACAAGTTTGCAAATGTTTTTGGCAATAGTAAGGTTGAGATTGTTGTACAGCAAATTTAAATTTATAGTGGATATTTATGATAAAATGACATCAGTATTTCACAATGGATAAGCCAACTTTTTCCATCGTAATCCCTGTAGCTCCAGATAGAGAATGTAAAGTTTTAGATTCTATAAAATTTTTAAATTATCCTCCAAAAAAATTTGAAGTTATTGTAATAAGAGGCAAAAATCCTTCCTTAAACCGCAATCTGGGATTTAAAAAGTCCAAAGGAAAGTATATTGTTTTCTTAGACGATGATGTCATAGTTCCGAAAGATTATTTGTCTATAGCGGAAAAGTTTTTTGCTAAACATGATGATGTAGACATAGTTGGAGGTCCACAATTAACACCTCCTGAGAGTTCTTATTTTTCTAGACTTTGCGGATATGCGCTCTCTTCAAGATTTGGAAGTTGGAATTTAAGCAAAAGATATCTAATACATAAAAAGTCGAAATTTGATGCAGGGGAAGAATATCTGACTTCCGCCAATTTAATATGTAAAAGAAAAGTGTTAGAGAAGACAAAATTCAATCCAGATTTATATCCTGGAGAAGATCCAGACTTTTTAAACAGAGCTAAAAGATACTTTAAATTGGCTTATTACCCAAAATTATTTGTTTATCATAAAAGAAGGGAAACAATTAAAGGTTTTGTTAAACAAATATACAGATATGGGCTTGCTAGGCCTCAGTTTTCGTCCTTCAGCTATTTGCTGAGGAAATTTTATTTTTTTGTTCCTTCCGCTTTTTTAGTTTATATTGTCCTTTTGCCTTACTTGGCAATTTTAAATCCTTTATTCGTTTTGCCCTTTGTGGTATATTTTTGTTTATGCTCTGTATATGCGATTTCTATCTTTAAAAAAGAAAAGAAACTGAGTGTTTTCATTTTGTTTCCGATAATCTTATTTATCATGCATGTTTCTTATGGAGCTGGTTTTTTGGTTTCTTTTATAAAAAAGTTTTTAAATCTCTAACAAAAAAGATTTTTGAAAAATGAAAAGGCCATTGATAAGTTTTGTCGTTCCAATGAAAGAGAAGGACTTTAGAGTTGTTAAGCTGCTAGAAAGCATAAGAAACCAGAATTATCCTCAGGATAAAATAGAAATAATAATTATAGATGGAGGAAGCGAGAAAAAAGTAATCGAGAAAGCTAAAGAATATGGTGTTAAAGTATTCTACAATAAAAAAGGATTGGCAGAAGGTTATGGTATGGGAAAGGATCAGGGAATTTGGAAATCCAAAGGGAAATATGTGGTAATTGCGGAATCGGACATAAGATTAATAGGAAAAGATTGGATTAACGAAATGATTCGTCCTTTAGAAAAAGACGATACATATTTTGGTTCGGTGCCTTTACTTTATATAAACAAAAAGGATAACATTACAAATAGATATTTAAGTTACGTCGGTGTAGATCCATTTGTGGTTTTTAGATCTCTAGAAGGTAAATTGGCGCTTAGAAAATTAAAATCAGAAGATAAAAAATACTGGTACGAAGTTGAGATTCCAAAAAATGAGCCATATTGTATGGGGAGTAATGGATTTATGTTTAGGAGATCTCTAATTAAAGAAGTAGGAGACTATGGTCAAGATGTAGAATTTATTGCGAAATTAGTTAAACACAATTATACAAAATTTGCTATTCCTAAAGACGCTAGGGTTTATCATGAAAATGTTAAGGGCATTTTTGAATTTTTGAAAAAGAGAAAAAATTGGATCAAAAATTATTCTTTATTTTACGCTAGTCAAAAGAAAAATTTTGTTTGGATTACTAGTAAACCAAAATTTATAGTGTACATTTTCAAAAATTTATTAATTTTTCCGAATTTTTGGGATGGTATTAGAGCATGTTTTAAAAATAGAGATCCGGTGCTACTGTTACACCCTTTTTATATGTTTGTTACAACCTTGATATACCTTTTATATGGGATAAAATCCAAAACCATTTGGAAACAAGTTATTGGAAAATGAAAAAATTAAATCTTGGATGTGGGAAGGACGTCAAAGAAGGTTACATAAATCTAGATTCTACAAAATTACCTGGCGTAGACGTAGTTCACGACTTGAATAAGTATCCTTGGCCTTTTAGGGACAATGAATTTGACGAAATTTATGCTTCTCATATTTTAGAACATCTTGACAACTTACCAAGAGCAATGGAAGAAATTTGGAGAATTACTAAGCCTAATGGAAGAGTTATAATAAGGGTTCCCCATTTTAGCTGTGGTGTAAGTTATAGAGATCCGACACATAAAATTTTATTTTCTTATTTTACATTTGAATATTTTGAAAAAGGTGAGTATGGACTTCCAAGGTTTAAGATTTTAAAAAGGAAATTTAATTTTACTAGAACAAAGTTTAAATTTTTAAATTATATATTTAATCCCATCATTAATCTTTTTCCAGAATTGTATGAGAGGCTTTTCTGCTGGATACTCCCCACATCGGAAGTTATTTTTGTTCTCAGGCCTATAAAATAGTTATATTATTTCATAAACAACTAAAATCGGTTGATTTCCCATGTAATATACTTTAGCCAAATTGAACTTATCTGGATATCTTTGTGGATATGTATATGACCATTCTGGATGGCCCTCAAATCTGGATATAACAAAATATTTTGGATGGTTTTTCTCAATAAACTTTGTAAATTCTTCTTCTTCCATTCCAGCAAACGTTGTAACATTTCTTTCTGCATAGAAGGTCATTTGAGGAACAGACGCACTCATTATTACATCATTTTTATCACTATTTTCCTTCATCCAGAGAGCTGCGTCCCTTACTTGGGCATAAGTATCTTTTTTTATCTTTATTAGAAGATCTGTTTGTTTTAATTGTCCATATGTGCCCATTAAAATTAAGATTATTAGAATGGCTATTACAAGTTTTTTATATTGTTTTGCTTTATCATACAAAAATATCATTCCTTTGGAGCAAAAGAAAAATAAAAATGGTGCTATTAAAAATAGCCATCTATCTTCTGCATCACGAATATAAAATATAAAAAATGATACTGTAATAAGAATTACAATGATAGATATTAAATCAGAGGGTATGGTATTCCTCTTCTTAATCACAATATCAAGTCCTAATAATAATTTATAACTTGCGACTATCCCTGCAATTAAAAAAATAAAAAAAGGAAGGGCTAATTTGTTTGGTGTTAAAAAAATGTAAATAAATTTAATTACATACCACCCAAATGCCTTTTGAATGCCGGTGTATCCTGATGCAAAAATTATTGGATTTTTGTATTTCATGAAATTCCAAATGAGATATGGTATTATTGGAATGACAAAACTTATAGAAAATGTCCAAAACAATTTTTCTTTTAGAAAACTGAATTTTTTGACTATTAACAATAATATACCAAATATAATCACTAAAAGAAGAGCTTGGATTTTAATTAAAAGTGCCAAACCCAAAAAGAGACCTGAAGCTATCCCATATGATGTTTTTTGTTTTCCGTAAATGAAGCACTCCATAAAGAAATAAATTGATATAAGTTGGAATAGTAGAACTAGTGCATCTGGTTGGTACCTCATACTCCAAAAAATAGCAGACCAAAATATGGAAAATAAGAATGCTGCTAGCAAACCTATCTTTTTATTATATAGCTTTTTACCAATAATATATGTCAAAAAAACGCAACCCATATCTGCAAATACAACAAAAAACAGTTTTGCTAACCAATATGGAAGTCTAATCAGGAAGAATATACTTTCCAATAATGGGAAGAGTGGTGGTCTATTGATTATCATAGAGTATGGTGTTCCTAGTGCCCAATGTTTGGCAATTGATAAATATTCTGCTTCGTCCCACCATAAAGGTTGATTTTTTGTTAGAATAAAATAATACAACCTTAAACAAAATGCAAACACAAGAATACCAATTAATGCTAGGTTGTAGGGATCTTTGAACCAGTGTTTTATTTTCATTTTGTTGATTCTATCCTTTTCCACCCGTCTTTGTAAAGCTCTTTTTTAATTTTTATTTCAAAGAATACCTTTAGCCAAATATACAGCCTTATAGGAAATAATGCAAGTGTCCATAAAAATTCTTTGAAATTTTTTGGGAAAGAGAAAAGAATGATAGAATTTATAATTTCGGATTTAAAACTTTTAATTTTTGGAATTTTTTTATTAATGAAATATTGTTTTAGGGCAATATGCGCTTTTGCAGTCCTAACTTTTTGTTCAATAAAATCTTTAATGT
>CAZFVX010000074.1:0-4317 GCA_964522675.1 uncultured archaeon | reverse complement strand
GTCAATCGACACTCCTTCAACCTTAGCTTCATACTTCTTTAAAAATTCAGTTTTATTCATATCAAATAGCATTTTTAATTTGGATAGATTTTCAAAATCAACTATTATGTCTACATCTTTAGATTTTAAAGCTTTTGTCAAAAAATAAATAGCCCAGCCACCGATTAGAACAAAATCTATTTCCTTGCTTATCTTTTTTAGAACCTCGTAGCTCTTATCTATTATTATTTCATTCCAAAATTCCATTTATAATCTCCTCTAATTCCTTTAAAAACTCTTTTGCATACCAAGAGCTTAAATTCCATAAATCAACAAATATTTGAGCAGTTGGAGCTATCTTAAATTTCAATAAGTGTTCATCTAAATTTAAAACTATAAGATTTGGTTTAAGTTTAAGATTTTCTTTTCCAAATCTTTTTATAAATTCATCTTTTTTCCCATAAACAATAACCTCACCGTATTCGGAAGGGATTTTCTCAAATTTAAATTTAAACGCCGTGTATGCCGTGAAAACAGAATTTGCTGGAACTTCACTTTCAATTTTTTCTATTGGTTTATCTAAATATGTTTGATAAATAATATCTTTTTCCAATCTTCTAATAGAAGCCCAATAAAGTAAAATTTTTTTAGGATTTATTACATTAAACCCAAATCTTTTTTTCTCTATAGCGCCAATTCTTTCAAGCGGTTTTAATGTATAATTCACACTACTTAAAGATAATCCACATATTTTACTTAATTCTATTTGTTTAAAAGATTTAATATTTTTCTCTAAAACAAAATATAAAATTTCTCTATAAACCCTCTCTTTTTTCATGTTTCTATTTTTAAATCAATTATTTATAAATGTTTCGATATTTTTTGAAACTAATTTAATTCTCATTGTTGTCCAGATTAGATTTTTTAGATTAAAAATTAAAAGATTAAAGTGATGAGATGGAAAAAGTAATTGAAATTAAAAATTTAACTAAGAAATTTTGTGATTTAGTAGCTATAAATAATATTTCACTTTCTATAAATAAAGGTGAACTTTTTGGTTTGCTTGGGCCCAATGGCGCGGGAAAAACAACAATGATAAAGATATTAACGGGGCAAATAAAACCAACTAAAGGTAATGCTTGGGTTTTGGGTGTAAATATTTTAAAAGACCCAGTAAAAGTTAGGGAATTAGTTGGTATAATACCAGAACAAGAAA
The DNA here is from genome assembly GCA_964522675.1 of uncultured archaeon. Classification (GTDB taxonomy): domain Archaea; phylum Aenigmatarchaeota; class Aenigmatarchaeia; order QMZP01; family CAZFVX01; genus CAZFVX01. The sequence goes on along the minus strand of CAZFVX010000074.1, from coordinate 3,122 downwards.
GCCCACCAAGTTTTTTAACGGCAGAGGAATATCTTCATTTCGTGGGAAGAATAAGGAAACTTGAGAAAATTAATGAAAAATGTGAAAAATGGTTTGAGTTTTTAGAATTTGAAGACCAAAAAAATGTTTTGTGTAAGGACTTATCGAGAGGAACGAGGCAAAAATTAATGTTTGCTCAAGCGTTTTTACATAAACCAAAACTTGCTTTTATAGATGAACCACTAATAAATTTAGACCCCATAATCCAAAGAAAAGTAAAGAATTATCTCAAGGATTTTGTTAAAGGGGGCGGAACGATTTTTTTCTGTACTCATGTTCTTGAAATTGCTCAAGAAGTATGTACAAGAATAGGAATAATAGATAAAGGAAAAATTATTTACGAAGGTTCAATAAAAGATTTGAAAAAGAGGAAGCAAAGTTTAGAGGAGTTTTTCTTAAAATTAGTAAGGGAAGATTAATGTTTGAAATTTTAAGAAATATGATAAAGGAGGAATGGAGAATACATTCAAGTGTTTTTGGAAATGTTCTCTTTGCTTTATTTCCTTTTTTATTAATAGTTTTTGCTTTTTTAGGTTCTTTCTTGCTTCCAATTTTTTTAGATGTTTTATCGATTAAGCAAATTTTGATTCTTGCTCATTATTTGTTTGTTCTTTTTGGATTAAGTGTTGGTGGATTTGGGTTACTTGGAAGAGAGGTTATGAATAGAAGATTCGGGCAAGCAAGTTTGATAGCATATTCCTCAAAAACATTACCTATCACCGAAAGAAAAATATTTTTAAATTTCTTCGTAAAGGATTTAATATATTATTTCTTTTTATGGATTCTTCCTATTGTTTCTGGATTTGTTTTTGCATCACTTTTTCTTTCAATAAACTTATTTTATTCTTTTTTACTTTTATTAACCTTAACACTTTCCTTTCTTATTGGCCTCTCACTCATATTTTTTCTTTCTACTATTTATGCACATTCAAGTAAAGTTTTAATTATTGTTTTGGTTTTATTTACATCTATTGGGATTTTAATAACAAGTTATTTTAGTATTGATTCACTGATTTTGCCTTCGGTTTTATTTTTCTTCACACTTTCCTTTAAAGAATTATTTTTGTCTTTATTTTCAATAATAACCTTTTCCTCACTTTCTTTAATTTTTCTAAAAGTAGATTATCCCGAAAAGAAAAGAAGGTTTAAAAACCAATTAGATAAACTTTCTGAAAGATTAAAATTTATTAAATACCCTTATTTTGTTTCAAAAGATTTTTTAGATTTAAAAAGAAGCGAGGGTGGTTTAGGAAAAATAATATTTTCATTTCTTTTTCCCGTTCTCTTTATTTGGTTAGTTATTTATGTGTTTTTAAAATTTGTGCCCGTTGCTGATTTTCTTTTAATGTTTTCAATTCTTTTAGGGGTTATGTCATCTACAATTTATAATTGGCTTACAGAATTTGATTTATTTACCTCATATTCCTTTCTTCCCGTAAAAGTTTCAAATGTAATAAAAAGTAAAATTAATAGTTACATGCTAATTAACTTAATCTCACTTATTATTTTGATCGTAACAACTATTTGGATAAATAAGTTTGTTTATTTTCTACCAAGTTTTTTTGCGTTTCTTGGAATTTCCTCTTATGCATTATCGGTAACCATTTACTTAACGGGGCTTTATCCCAACATCCTTCTATACAATTCAAAAATATTTTTAGAATACTTGATTTTACTTCTCCCCGTTTTACTTATATTAATTTATTTATCTGTAGCTTATCCCTTTTATTTGGTTTTCACTCTTATTTTAATCCCCGTTTCAATTTATTTGCTAAAAATAAGCTATAAAAAATGGGATAATTTTGAACAGCCAAATTTTTAGAACTATTTAATAAAAAAATTTTTAAATGTATTCATTAATTAATTCAGATGGGAACAAAATATGGAATTATCTCTGATATTCATAAAGCAAATTTAGAGGGTTTTGAAGAAGCAATATCCATATTTAGAAAAGAAGAAGTAAATGCAGTAGTGCTTAATGGTGATTTTACAGTTAATTCATATTCTCTTGATTTAGAATTTATGTTAAGTCTTTTAGGAGAATCTGGATTAGAGACCTATGTCTTACCAGGGAGCCATGAAAAAGTAATAAAATTAGAATCTCTTATAGAAAAACTTGAAGAAGAATATTCAAATCTTGTTTATCCTGTTACCAATCCTAAAATAGAAAAAAAGGACCATGATTTAATTTTTTTGCCAGGTTCAGATTATAGACCATCTGAAACAGCAAATTCTGGATTTTATTTAGAAAAAGAATATGAAAGTGGTTTATATCAGGTTGAAGGGGATTTAATAAGAATTATAAATATGAATGATATTAAAAAACATGTTAAACATCCTGAAAGAACAATAGTTTTTTCTCATATTCCTAGAAAATTTTATGGAGAAAATGGAGTTGATATGGCATTTTTTGGTGAAGTAAAGGAAACATTTAGCATACACGGTAAAACTATAGAAAAGGGTTCTGTAATACCAGGTTTTCTTGCTTATGAATTGCAAAAACATTTTCCAATTGAAATAAGATATGAGAATAGGGGTAACGAGGATTTAGAGAAAGTATTAGATGAAACGGGAATTTCTAAAAACATTACTGGTCATTTTCATGAATCAGCTGGTAGAGCACATGATAAATCATACAATCCTATTCCAGAAAATAAATTTGTAAAAGAGTTATATTGGAATGCAAGTTGCTTAGATAGAGGAATAATAGGAATATTAACAGTAAATGGAGAAGAAGTTTCATATAAAAATATTAATCTTAAGTTAGGAAATTTGTAACATAAATAAGAAGTATTGGGGTCATTGTTTCTTTAAAGATTTATTTAAAAGGAAAAAACCAGAAAGAAGAAAAGTCGCATAAAATGCACTTATTATTATTTTAACTGTCCCCAAAAATTGATAACCCATATGCATAAAAATCTCTGTTATATTTGCTAAAACGCAGTTTACTATGCCCAAATATAGTATAGTCCATGCTTTAGTTCCCTTTTTAAGAATTTGATAAAGAGGATAAAAGATTATCCCTGCAATACCCCATAAAATTATTTCAAAGATAGCGCCTAAAGATGTTACGATTTCTATGG
>CAZFVX010000073.1:2064-4317 GCA_964522675.1 uncultured archaeon | reverse complement strand
TTTTGAACCGACGACCCCTAGGTTTCCTCATCTTTTATCAGCTCTTCTATCATAGAGATAGAAGCCTAGTGCTCTATTATTGCCGACCCGATTAACGGGCGCGGTTCCAAACTGAGCTACGGGGGCTTGATATATAGATTAGTGTTAAATATTTAAATATTTGTGCATAAATAATTAAAGTGAGGTAGATGGGTGGTTCATTTTTACAGCGGAAATAGAATAATAAATTTCTTTAGTTCTAATTCTTTCCTTTTACAATCTTTATTATTATTACTTTTATTGCTACTTTAAGTAGCATTCATTGGCTTCTTTTCTAAAAATTTTTGTGATTATCGTGTTTTCTAAAAATTTTTCTAAAAGGAGGTGAGAAGTATGCAAAAACAAAATTCATTTAAAGAATATACAAAAATAGAAATAGAATGTAACTACAATAGCAAATTTAATATAATAAAAAGAGTATATGATGATCCATTTGAAGGAATGGATGAGGTAGATGATTCACCAAAATATAAAGGAGCATTTGAACATATGAGATAAAGAGGATGAATAAAAAGAAATTTAAATTATTAATTAAAAGAGGATTTATATGGATTTTAGGAAAATTGAGGAGAAATGGCAAAAGAAATGGGAAGAGGCAAGAATTTTTGAGGCGAATGTAGATCCAAAAAGAAAAAAGTTTTTCATCACATTTCCTTATCCTTATGTAAATGGAGCTCCTCATATAGGCCATTCTTTTAGTAGTTTTAGAGTTGATACATATGCAAGATTTAAGAGGATGCAGGGATATAATGTTTTATTTCCACAAGGGTTTCATGCGACCGGGGAACCAATTTTGGGAGCAATAGAAAGGTTAAAACAAAATGATCAAACACAAATCAATACATTTAAAATGTATGGTGCGAGCGAAAAGGATATAAAAGATTTTATAGAAAAAGGACCAGAATTTACAGCTAAATATTGGGTGAATAAATGGATTGAAGCTTTAAAATTGGGAGGATTTTCAATTGATTGGAGAAGAACATTTATTACAACAACAATAACTCCAACTTATTCTAGATTTATTGAATGGCAATACAACACATTAAAGAAAAAAGGTTATGTAACCCAGGGAACACATCCAGTTATTTGGTGTCCTAATTGCAATTCACCAACAGGAGACCATGATAGATTAAAAGGAGAGGGAGAAAGTCCCATAGAATATATTATAATTAAATTTAAATTAGAAAGCGGGGAAATTATACCTTGTGGAACATTAAGGCCCGAAACTGTTTTTGGAGTTACAAATATTTGGATAAATCCAGAAGTAAATTATGTTAAAGCAAAAGTTAATAATGAAAATTGGATTTTAAGTAAAGAGGCGGCAGAAAAATTAAAAAATCAATTAAAGAAAGTTGAAATTGTTGATGAAATTAAAGGTTCTGATTTAGTTGGAAAATATGTAGAAAATCCTATTTTAAAAAATAAGGTAATAATTTTACCAGCAAAATTCGTTGACCCAGAATCGGCAACAGGAATTGTTATGTCTGTTCCTTCCCATGCTCCTTATGATTGGATGGGACTTTATGATTTACAAAAAAATCCTAAAGAATTGGAAAAATTTGGAATAAAACCAGAAATTGTAAATGAAATAAAACCAATTTCTTTAATTAAAACCCCAGAATTTGGAGAACATCCTGCCATAGAAATGTGCGAAAAATTAGGTGTAAAAAATCAAGAAGATAAAGAAAAATTAGAAAAGGCAACGAGTGAGGTTTATAAAAAAGAATTTCATTTAGGTATTTTAAAGGATAATTGTAAAGAATATTCGGGATTAAAAGTTTCTGATTGTAAAGAAAAACTTTCTCAAGACTTTATTAAGAAAGGTTTTGCCGATTCTATTTGGGAATGCACGGACAAAGTTATATGCAGATGTACAACTACTTGTCATGTTAAAATTTTAGAAAATCAATGGTTCTTAAAATTTTCTGACCCGAAATGGAAAGAAAAAGTTAGGAGTCATGTGAAAAAAATGATTTTTTATCCCGAAGAAGCAAGACAAAATTTTGAAAACACCATTGATTGGTTAAATGACAAAGCGTGCACAAGAAAAACGGGTTTAGGAACTCCTTTACCTTGGGATAAAGAATGGATTGTAGAAACTTTATCCGATTCAACTATTTATATGGCTTATTATACAATAGCGAGGATGATTAAAGAAAAGGATATCAAAGCAGAGCAATTAACAGACGAGGTTTTTGATTATATTTTCCTTGG
>CAZFVX010000073.1:0-1964 GCA_964522675.1 uncultured archaeon | reverse complement strand
AAATCAAAGGGAAATATAATTCCTTTAAAAGATTTAATTAAAAAATTTGGGGCAGATTTAACAAGGATAAATATAGTTGCTTCTGCTGAAGGCCTTGATGATGCCGATTGGTTGGAAGAGAATATAGGAAGTTACAATTCTAGAATTAAGTTTTTATTTGATTTAACTTCTAAAATAAGAGAAGCAAAAAGAAATAAAATACAAGGCATTGATCTATATTTACAAAGCAAACTTCAAAAAATTATATTAAAAACAACTGAGAATTATGAAAAAATGAAATTTAGGTCTGCCGTTCAAGCGGGACTTTTTGATTTAATAAATAATTTAAAGTGGTATGTTGAAAGGTCGGGTGGAATTGAAAACTGCAATAAAGAAATTTTACTAGAAACTTTAAGCGTAATTATAAGATTTTTAGCTCCCATAACTCCACACATTTGCGAAGAACTTTGGGAAAAACTTGGCAATAAAGGATTTGTTTCTTTAGCAAAATGGCCAGAACCAAATGAAAAGTTAATTAACGAAGAAGCAGAATATTTAGAGGATTTAATTAAGAATTTAATTCAAGATATTAATGAAGTTAAAGGTTTAGTAAAAAAAGAACCAAAAGAGATTAAGATTTATGTTTCAGTAAAATGGAAATACGATTTATTTAAGGAAATTAAAAAACTAAAAGGAGAAAAAGATTTAATCCAAAAAATTATGAAAAACCCTGAATTTAAAAAATACGGAAAGGATATCGTTCCCATTGTTCAAAGATTTATTAAGAATCCGGGAAAAATCCCAGAAATTATTTTAAATCAAGAAAAAGAATTTAATGCTTTAAATGAGGCAAAAGATTTCCTTGAAAGGGAATTTAAATGTAAATTTATAATCCGGAAAGCAGAAGAAAGCAAAAGTGAAAAGGCCCAAAGAGCAGAACCAGGAAAACCAGGGATAGAAATAATATAAATAAACTTTATATATTACTAATTCTACATTATATTTTAGAATTAAAATAAATAATCTAGGTGAAATTATGAATTGGAGAGAAATAGCAAAAAGGGCTGAAGGATTACATACTATAGAAAGTTTTTGTAGTGTTATGAATATTAATGAAAACACAGGAATAACATACATCCATGAATTAAAAAATAGAGGATTCGTTGAAACTATGCGTGGCAAAGGAGGTAAAAGGCTTTATGATATAACCCCACTTAAACTTAAACCTATAGGTTTTAAAGGGTTTTTTGATATATTAAATGAAAACTCAAGATTGAAAATACAAAAACCTTTTGAACACAAGGTGTATGGAAAAAAATTAACTATAGAAGAAGTAATTATAAAGGCAATTAAAACTCAAGATTTAAGAATAATATTAGCATCATTAGAGTTATTTAAAAAAATTAATAATTGGAGTTTTCTTTATAAGTTAGCAAAAAAAGATAAATTAGAAAGACAAATTGGTGCATTATATACTTTAAGTAAAAAATATTTTCGTGTAAAAAAAATTGATGGTAGAATTCTTAGAAAAATGAAAGAAGCACCAATCCATAAAAAATACATTATTCCAAAAATGAAAACTAAAGATTTTAAGGAAATAGAAAAAGAATGGGGTGTATATATACCATTTAATAAATCTGATTTAGAAAAATTAAAGGTTTTAAAATGATAGGATTTGAAGAACAAAAAAAATTATTTAATCTCATAGGTATTGAGTGTAAAAGAAAAATAGAAATTCTTGTAATTGGGGGCTCAGCAATGCTTTTTTATAATTTTTCTAAAATTGTTACAAAGGATATTGATATTGTTTTACTCTCTGAAAAAGATAGAAAATATCTTATAAAAATTCTTAAAAAAATAGGTTTTAAAATAGAATTCTCCCCAAAGAGAAAGGGGGAACCATACAAACTTGTATTTAAAGATTATAGTTTGGACCTTTTTGCAAATAATGTTTTTAAATTAAAAATATCAGAAGGAATAATAAA
>CAZFVX010000072.1:0-4347 GCA_964522675.1 uncultured archaeon | reverse complement strand
ATGGCGCTCATTCGGTGTTTTCAGAATATAATTGTAAGTGGGTTGGATGTACAACTTCTGGTGAGATCACACCAAAAGGAATTGAGCATGGTTCGGTTGTAGTTTGTGCAATTTCAACTGAATACATAAGATTTGGTGTGGGTGTTGGCGAAAATTTATCCGAAAACCCTAAAGAAGCAGGAAAAAAAGCAGTAAAAAGAGCATTAGATGATATAACCCCAGATAAATATGTAGATGCTTATATAAGGTATTTAGCAACTAAAACAAAAAAACCTTCTGAATTAATAAAACAAAGACAATTTGCTATTTTAACATTGCCGGCTGGATTTACTTTAAAAAAATCTGGGTGGGAAGATAAGATGTTAGATGGAATTAAAGAAATAGTTGGTGATTACACACCAATTATTGGCGGTTCTGCGGGAGATGATGGGAAGTTAATTAAAAATTATCAATTTGCAAACGGTAAAACTTATGAAGATAGTATTGTTTGTACTGCAATATTTAGTAATTTAAAATTAGGATTTGGTCTTGCCCATGGGTTTGAACCAACAGATAAAATAGCTTTAGTTACAAAAGCAGAAGGTAACACGGTTTATGAACTAAATCACAGACCTGCAGTAGATGTTTATGCAGAATTACTTGGAGTTAAAAAGGAAGAATTGTTAAAGGGTATGGGATTTTTAAAAATAGGAGAAAAACTCCCAATACTCACTTTTAAATTTTTTGGAAAAGTGATGAAAACAGAAGAAATAATGAAAAAAATCTCATTTTTTAAATTTATGATGGAAAATCCTTTTGGAATCCCTGATATTTCTGGAAATTTTTGGATGAAAATTCCTAAGAGAATAAAAGAAAATAAATATTTAGAGTTTTATAGTAAAATCCCTCAAAATTTACCATTAACCTTAATGCAAGTAAGTAAAGAAAAATCTATAAAAGCCACTGCTGATGCCGTAACACAATCATTAAAAGAAATTAAAAAGCCTGGTATAATTATAATTTTTGAATGTGCTGGAAGACAATTTTATTTAGGCAATAATCTTTCAAAATCATTTAAAAATACAAAAAATATGTTAAAAGAAAATACATTAATTGGATTTTATACATATGGTGAACAAGGATTTACGAAGAACATGCCCTCAGGACATCATTCATATACATGTGTTGTGTTTTCAATTGGTAATAGATTAATTACTCAAAAGTAAAGTATTTAAAATTTATGTCTTAAATAAGAATATGGTGATGAAATTGAACGAAATAGATGTAATTAAAAGATATACAACTGAAATTGAAACTCCAAAATTTGTGTCTGAATTAATTAATCTTGCAAAAAAAGACCCATACGAATCTTTAGAAGGAACGAATTTAGTCCGTCTTCATAGAGAAGTTTTAGAATTTCAAATAGAAAATAATGGTTATTATAGAAATTTTATGAAACGACAAGGATGGGATCCTAATGATTTAAGAACAGAAAGTGATATTGAAGAAATACCTTATGTACCCGCTTCTATTTTTAAGAGATATAAAAATATAGAGAAGAAAGAGGAATCGAATATACCAGAAAAATTATTATGTGTTCCTGAAGATACAGTAAAACCTTATCAATCAAGCTCTACTTCTGGAAATCCTAGCATAGTTTATATGAGTGATCTGGAATATTGGTTGGTTGGAGAAGTTTATAATAGATGCTTTGAAAAAGGAATACCTAAAGAAGAGTTAAAAGAATTAGAAATAATTTCTACTATTCCATCCTTAGAGTTTATGGAAGGTAGGTTCTTTAAAGCAGTTACTGAAGGATTAAAAAGATTAGTTAAAACGCTTTATCCTCTTCTTATAATTGACTCTGAAGGAGTTCGTTTAGATAAAGAAAAAATAAAATATTTACTAGATGAAGCTCAAAATAAACACAAATTGATAGGCTTTGGACCATCACCAGGTGAAACTTACAACATATTTAGAGAGTTTAGTAGAGAAGGTTTAAAATGGGAGTTAACTAATTTTTATATAATTTCTGGTGGTGGTGGTTATGGTGGACAAAAAGGAATGTTACAATATGAACCATTCACACCTTGGGCAGTGTTTAATTCAGTAAAAAAAGTAATTCCAAAAATAGAACTTAAAAACTATTTAGAAATTTTTGGAACAACAGAATCCACTAGTGCTTTTTGGGGGCATTTATCAGAAAACTCACAATTTCCTGCTTTACATATACCAAATCATATAAAAGTTGTTATAAGAAACCCTAAAACAGGGGAACCAGTAGAAGAAGGTGAAATAGGAAATCTACAGATAGTTTCTCCATTTTCTTGGTCTCAAGCAGGAAGAAATTCTGGTTTACAAGATGGTGATATATTTAGATTAGTTTCCAAAGATAAATGTGATGAGTGTGGACATGAAGGATCTGTAATTGAATGGGTTTCGAGGACAGAAACTCGTGAAGGGAAAAGAAAAAAATGGGATAGTGGATATTGGAGTTGAGTTAAAATAAATAGAGGTTAATAAAATGGAAACACTTTCTGTTCCAACTTATATATTAGGAAAATCTGTGTATGAAGGAATGGGTTTAGAAAAAGAAATTGGTAAATATGATACAGTATGGGGTAAGTTAAAATTAGAAGTAACATATTTATCTCCAATGGAAGAAGGTCAAAGAAGGTTAGAAAAAATTTGTGAAGGATTAATCAAAAATCACGAAGAAATTAAAAAAATTCCTCAAAAAGAAATTTCTGACATAATTGAAAATATGGGAAGAGATTTTCCAAAACGTGAAGAATATAGAGAATTAATAAATACTCTTTCTATTATTTATAACAGATCTCCTCAAGTAATTAGGCAAGGAGTAAATAAAGTAGTAAAAAATTTGGTAAAGAATAAAGAATTTATAAAATCCGATCTAGGTGGTTATGATACAGAAGAATGGGATTCAAAGGGATTTATATTTCACAATCTCCCAGGAAATACACCATTAATTGGAATTAGTATACCACTTTCTAAGATTTGTAAAAATATTGATTTTGGTAAAACGGGAAGGGACGATCCTTTAACAGTAATAAAATTTTGCGAAGTTCTTGGAGAAGAAGATAAAAGATTAGGTAAAACTATAGCAGCTCTTTATTTCCCATCCACGGTTAATGGAGAAATAAATCCAGCCTATCACATAATAGCAGATCATATTAGAAATTATGGCGGTGCTCTCGTTGCTTATGGAGGCCCTGATGCCATTGCTACTCTGAAAAAAATAAGCAAGGATATAGAAATGATAGTTCATGGTCCCGAAAAATCAATTATAGTAGTAGATGAGTACAAAGATAATATAGGAGAGAAAATTGTTAAGGATATAATTCCAGATGAACAAGAATCGTGTGTTAATCCTTCTTTTGTTTTAGTTAAATCTGGTTTAGGAGAAAAAATTTGTGAAGATATGGCAAAAGCATTTATAAAATATACTGAAAAATTTCCTCCTACACCAATTTCTATTCCAGAATTAGAAGGAAAAAGAAACAAGTATATATTTGAGAAAGACATGGAGCTTTATACATCTTCATATATATTAAAGAAATTAGGTAAACCAAAGGAAGAACAATACTGGACTATTGCATATGCAAAAAAACCCATTGAATTTTCATCATTTAATGAAATGTTAGAAGTTTTATTTAATGATACTATAAGAAGATTTATAATAGTAATGGAATATAAAAACGAAGAAGAAATAATAAATTGGATTGAAAACTCAAATATGAAAGAATTTATATCAAAAGTTGGAATAGAAGGAAACTGTGAAACATTAAGAAATTATATAAAACCAGAAAATTTACCTTTTGCTACTACGAGTGAATTGGGAGGAATTACATCAATAATCCCTGGAGAACCTCATGACGGAATTCATGAATTACAAGCATTTTCCAAACCAAAAAGATTAAATAAATATGCTTAAAAAACCTTTGTTTTCGGGTTTAATTTCTGGGGTTTTCTTAGGAGTAATATTGTCTTTAGCGGGATTTCTTATTGGCGTTAGGTCTTTGGGATTTCCAGAAATTGAAATTCCCTTTTTATTTTTAGGTTCTTTGGTAATTGCTTTAATTGTTGGTTTTGTCTATCATTTTACTCTTAAATTTTTACCCGGTAAAAATAATATAATTAAGGCGATTTTAATTTGGATAATTGTTTGGATTCTTGTTGATTTAATTCCCGGTATTTTTATGAACACAATGCCATTAATGGGAATGGGAATTCATCTAATAGCAAACACAACTACTGGATTTATTTTAGGATATTTTTATGAAAACAAAAAATGGAGTTAAATTTTCTATATGAACTTTAAGCGTTTTAAATATTCTGTTATTGTAC
>CAZFVX010000071.1:0-4367 GCA_964522675.1 uncultured archaeon | reverse complement strand
TGTTCGAACACGTTTGTTCGATATCTTAAATTTTTGTAACCAAAATCGAAAGCATGCTAATTAATTATTTATTTCGAACAAAACGAACGAACGAACGAAAAATTATTAATTTTATATATACTAATATAATAAATTTCCCTAAAGAAAAAGGGTATATCACTTATAGCTACTTTAAATTTTTAAAAATTTTTGTTCGATTTGTTCGAGATCTTTATTTTTATCTAGGAGTTTATAGGATCTTAATTAAAAAGTGAATAAAAATGAAAAAAGAACTTGTATATTGCCCTCATTGTGGAAAAAAATGTATAGAAATAGTTGAAATCCCTGGAACAATAAGAGTTAGGAGAGGATTTACGGGAAAAAGGGGCCCACAATGGACAAAAGGTAGTATAAAATACTTAACAACCAAATGCTCAAATTTGGAAAATTCTTGTTTTCTTTTATAAAGGTTATCAAAAATGATAACTTTAAATATTCAAAAAAAGAAATTTTATACATGAAAATTGTTCAGCTATTGAAAAAGCTTGAGAAAAAACCCGTGTTTAGAGTACAAGATATTGAAAGAATTTGTTTATGTGATAGAAATTATACTAAACTCGTACTTTATCGTCTTAAGCAAAAAAATTTGATTAAAAGAGTAACCAAAAACATATATACAACCAAAGATGATATATGGGTAATAGCAAGTAATATCGTTAATCCTTGTTATATTTCTTTTTGGTCTGCGTCTTATTTTTTTGGTTATACAGAACAAATAGTTAACACCATTCAAGTTGCCACTACAATCAAAAAGAATTCTATAAATTTTGAAGGATATATAATAAAGTTCGTTCCCATAAAAGAATTTTTTGGATTTAGAAAAATAAGAACAGATAGCGGAGAAGTTTTTATTGTAGAACCAGAAAAACTTCTTATAGATACTTTCCTCGTGCCCAAAGAGTGTGGCAATTTCGATGAAATTATTAAAATATATGAAAATGCCGAGATTTCAGTAAAAAAAGTTGTTGAATATCTCAAAAAAATTGAGAAACAATCAATTATAAAAAGGGTTGGTTATCTTTTGGAAAAAATCAAAGGAATCGATATATCAGATGATTTTGAATTAAATAAAAATTATGTGATTTTAAATCAGTTTTCACGAAAATGGAAAAAAATTAATTCAAAGTGGAGAGTAAAAATATGATAAGTAAGGATGAATTAAAAGAATATGCAAAGATAAGGGGATTAAATCTAGGACAAGCGGAAAGGGATTATTTTCAAAATATATTACTTTTTATTCTTTATCAACATTATGGTAGATCCTTAATTTTTAAAGGTGGAACGGCATTGAGTAAATGCTATGGCTCATCAAGATTCTCTGAGGATTTAGATTTCACGTGTTTAGAAACATTTAATACGAATATAATCAGAAAAGGTTTGGAAAGATTCAGAGTAGAATTTGAAATAAAAACTAAAGAATATGAAGTAGGTATGAAAATAATTTTGTATATCAAAGGACCTCTCTATACGGGAATAAGATATACTTTATGTAGAATAGTCATTGATGTAAGCCTTAGAGAAAATGTGATTTTATCACCCGTAATAAAAACCATTGGAAGATTTATGGAAGAAATTCCAGAATTCGATGTTTTCGTTATGCAAGAAAAAGAAATTTTAGCAGAAAAAATAAGGGCCATACTAACTAGATCCAAAGCAAGAGATATTTATGATTTATGGTTTTTGTTGAGGAGAGGTGTGGAGTTCGATTTAGAAGTTATTAAGAAAAAGCTTGAATATTACGACATGAGGTGGGATAGGAGAAAATTTATCGAGGCGGTTAGAATAAAATCAGAGATATGGAATACAGAACTTAAACCATTGATCAGATTAATACCAAAACTCAGTGAGGTTAAAAAATTAATCTATGAAAAAATAGTGCCAGAATAATAAATTTTATCAAAAAAGAAAAATAATATAAAAGGAAAGCCAATATGGATAACTGAATTTATACTTAAAGGGTTTGATGAAGATGGTTTCCCAAGAGAAGCACCTGTTTTAATAGAAATAATGAAATATATAATGAGAGATAAATGAAGAAAAGAGGGTTTAAGAGTTTGAAGAAGTAAAATGAATAAAAAAGAAATATTGGAGCTCATAGAAACGGGGGAAGGTTATACTCTGGAATTTAAGGAATCATTAAGCTCATCTATAGGAAAAGATATATGTGCTTTTGCTAATTCTTCTGGAGGAAAGATTATTTTAGGAGTAACAGATAAAGGAGAAATTAAAGGTTATAAAATAAGTAACAGGGATAAGTCAAGGATTCATGATATAACTAAAAATATGGACCCTTCTATTGAAGTTAAGATAGAACAAATTGGAAATTTAGGAGTAATCTTTGTTCCTGAGGGAAAGAATAAACCTTATTTTGTTAGTGGTCATTGTTATATAAGACAGGGAGCAAGTTCTGTATTGCTGAAAAGGGATGAAATAAGAGATTTCTTCCAAAGAGAAAACTTGATACAATTTGATAGAAAACCAAATTACGAGTTTAATTGGGAGGAAGATTTTAACAAAAAAACTTTCGAAAAATTTAGGGATATTGCAAGAATACCAAAAGATTTATCTAGAGAGCATGTTTTGAAAAATTTGAATCTAATAACTGATGGAAAATTAAACAATGCAGGTGTTTTGTTTTTCTGTAATGATTTGAAGAAATTCTTTCTTAATGCAGGTGTTGTTGTAGCTTTGTATAGAACTCCTAATAAAGCTGATGTGATGGATATCAAAGAATTTTATGATGATTTTATTACTAATTATGAAAATGTTATGAAATACATTATGATTTTCTTGAGCAAGGAAATTAAAATTAAGGGATTGAAAAGAATAGAAACTTTAGAAATACCAGAAGAGGCGTTGAGAGAAGCTTTAATTAACGCTATGGTTCATAGGGATTATTTCATTCAAGGTAGGGCTCAAATTGATATTTATCCTGATAGATTGGAAATCACAAATCCAGGAAAACTTTTGTTTGATGAAAAGGATTTGGGGGAGATAAGCATTGCGAGAAATCCTATAATATTTGATTTAGCTCATAGATTACACTATGTTGAAAAAATAGGTTCTGGGATAAAGAGAATCAGGAATTTAGTTCCAGATGTTGAATTTAAAATCGGTTCTAACTGGTTCAGAATTATTTTCAAAAGAAAACCAGAGTTCCCAGAAAAGTTCCCAGAAAAGTTCCCAGAAAAAACAGAAAACAAGATAGTTCATCTAATTAAAAACAATCCCAATATAACTATAAAAGAGATTGCTGAAATACTCGGAATTAGCGATAGAGCTGTTAAAAAATGGTTGCAAAAACTCAAAAAAGAAAATAAAATCAAAAGAATCGGTCCTGACAAAGGAGGATATTGGGAAGTTAGAGGTAGTTGAAAATAACAAAAAATTTTAATTACAAATCAAATATGATAAAATGAAATATAGAGATTATCCTTAACTCTTAAATCTTTAAAATGTGTTCGACTTCTTTCGATTTTCACAAGTTTATTTTAAATTTATAAATCCTGCAGATATTTTTTTATTAGAACGAGTGGTGAAAATATTTGTTTTAAAAATCATGCTTCCTAAAATTAAAAGGCGAATAAAAATGAAAAAAGAACTTGTATATTGCCCTCATTGTGGAAAAAAATGTATAGAAATAGTTGAAATCCCTGGAACAATAAGAGTTAGGAGAGGATTTACGGGAAAAAGGGGCCCACAATGGACAAAAGGTAGTATAAAATACTTAACAACCAAATGCCCAAATTGTGGAAAAGACCCAAGGAAAGAATCAACAATTGATTATAAAAAAAGAATTCAAGAATTAAAAAAACAAGGATTACCAACAAAAATAAAACTATAATAGGATTAGAAATGAAATTCATTTGATATCTGGAATAAATGATTTCCTTTTTCAAAATATGAGGTATGAAAATGGAAAAACTAACAGATGAGCAGATTGAATTTATAGTTCAAAGATTAAAGGAAGGCAAACCTTTACCAGAAGAGTTTAAGTGGCTTCTTTTTGAACCTAAACCTAAACAAGAAGCTGAATTAATTTATGCTGGAAAGGAAAGGGATATTGACATAATTACAGAAACGATGGCTGTCCCTTTACAGAGGGTTAAGGTTGGAGAGATAAAATGACAATAATAAAGAATATCTTAAAAGATTTGCAGGTTTTATTCAAGAAAGACGAGATTCTAGGTAAAGATTTTGATAATTTCTTGAAAGGAATTAAATCTGATACTGTCAGAAATTATCTTTTATCCTTAAAAAATCATTCCCAACCAGAACAAGCCCTTAAGGATGCATTTTTCTCTATCAACTCAATTTTTGCTAAATAT
>CAZFVX010000070.1:0-4394 GCA_964522675.1 uncultured archaeon | reverse complement strand
TAATGTCAACTCCTCTTTTGCACGAGTTAAGAGCTAACTTTCCAAAAGCCAAAATTGATGTATTAGTAATGTGGAAAGGTTCTAAAGAAATTTTGGAAAATAACCCTTATGTAAACGAAGTAATACAGTTTAATATGCTTAAAAAGGGATTTTGGAAGTCACTTTTCTTATGTTTGAAGCTTAGGAGAAAGAAGTATGATATTTCCATAAATACATTTCCACAAAGCAAGATCCATTATAGGGTTGTAGCATGGCTAATTGGAGGAAAAGAAAGAATAAGCCACAAATATGAGAATTTTACATTTTTGGATAAATTTTTGGTAACAGAGGCAATCCCTTTTTCGTATCATAAACATTGTATAGAAAATAATTTAGAATTGTTAAAATGTTTAGGGAAAAGAGCCTTGATGAAAAAACATCAATACGAAATATTTATACCCAAATCCGAAATTGAAAAAGCTAAAAAAGTCTTTAAGAAGAAAAAAATATACATCGGAATTCATATAGGTTCTGGTAAAACTAAAAATCTTTCTTTAAGAAGATGGCCTTTGAAGTATTATAGTGTCTTGATATCTAAAATTGGTAAAATAAAAAACGTAGAGTTTTTACTTTTTGGAGGGAAGGAAGAAGAGAGTGATTATCAAAAACTTGCGTCTGATTTTGAAAATGTTAAAATTGTTAAAACAAAACACATCTTAGAGACTGCAGCGATGTTGAAATTTTGTAAGATTTTTCTTAGCGTGGACACTCTTTTAATGCACCTAGCCGCATGCGTTAATGTGCCAAAGCAATTGGTGATAGAAACACCAACCTTTAATGAAACAGTTGCCCCTTATGGAAGGGACTATATTTTGATTAAAAACCCGCTAGTACACGGAAGGAATTTGGAATTTTACAGATATGATGGAAAAGGGATAAAAGCTTCTAAAAAAGAGATCATAAAAATTATGGAATCTGTTAAACCAGAAGACGTGGCCAAAGAATTGACGAAAGTGATTAAAAGTTTGGAGAAAGAACGATAGCAAAAGATTGGAATCCATTATGGTTTGTTTTTGAGATGTAGGCAGATGTGAAATATGTTTGATTTTTTTGAAGGAGCTCGTAAATCCAATCTGGAGATCTTTCCCAATTACTTACCACTAAATATTTTATCTTTTTATTTTTTATTTTTTGTAATTCTTGTTCTAATGTTTTTGCATGCGAATATGTCGCCCTTTCGCTATAATATGTTATCTGAGGAATTCCTGCCGCAAGAATTATATCGTTGGGATTTGAATGATCTTTTATCCAAATTCCTACATTTTTAAGATCGTTATAAGTGTTGAGTTTTGCCTTAATTATAAAATTAGAATATGTAAACATATGATAAAATCCTATGCATAATATTAGAATTATAAAAATTAGAGATAAGGCCTTGTTGTGTTTTTTTAAATTTTTCATTATGAGATCTAACGAAAAAGCGATAATTAGGAACACAGAAGGAAAAATCATGAAAATATATCTATCTTCAAAATGATTTACAAAAAAACCAAAATAGATCATTGGAATAAGAATCCACAAGATTAGGAAAGTAAATTTTTGAATATTCTTTGTAAATTTAGTCCCAAGCCTTACAAATATGTTGTAAAGTATAAAGATTAAGCCTACTAAGAAAATTATTGTTAGTATCCAGTCTGTGTAATGTGGAAAGTATTTAATATAACTCATAAAAACATGAATTGGGGTATCTTTTGGCGACCTTTCAGCTGTGAAGGCCCCCACAAATGCATGAAACGGGTTTCCATAAGAAATCCAAGCGTAAATTAGATAGGGGCAAAACAAAAAAATACCTATAACACCAGAGATTATCAATTCTTTCTTTTTTAAGATTTTTAACCTGTAAAAAAGAATAAAGAAAATCGCAACTGTTATGATAAACACCCCAACAGTAAATCTCATCAACGCTCCTAAAAAAAGTACCGGAAATATAAAATAACCAAATTTTTTATTTTCCTGTTCGCTTAAACAGTATTTCACTAGAAATAATGCTCCTAACAAAATGAAGAATATTTGTGGCAAATCAACTAAAATCCTATTTGCATAAAACATATCTAAATAAAAAGGAACGTACAAAAATGACGCCAACAATCCTATTTTTTTATTGAACAACTCTTTTCCCAACAGGAAGATAAGAAAAACATTAGCAACAGAAATGAAAAGCCAGGATATTCTAATTCCCAACTCGCCAATTCCTATTTTAAAAAAAACCGCTCCTACCAATGGAAGTAGCAGGGGTCTTAGCGAAAACCATCCTGTATCCGGAGTGCCAAAAGCAAAATGTTTGGCTTTTAACATATACTCTGCTTCGTCCCACCAGAGGGGCTGATTTTTTGTTAAAATAAAATAATACAACCTTAAACAAAATGCAAATACAAGAATACCGACTAATGCTAAATTGTAAGGATCTTTAAACCATTTTTTTATTTTCATTTTGTTGATTCTATTCTTTTCCATCCATCTCTGTAAATCTCCTTTTTAACTTTTATTTCAAAAAATACCCTTAGCCAAATGTATAGCCTTATGGGAAATAGTGCAAGTGTCCACAAAAATTCTTTGAAATTCTTTGGGTAAGAGAAAAGAATGACAGAATTTATAATTTCGGATTTAAAACTTTTAATTTTTGGAATTTTTTTATTATGGAGATATTGTTTTAGGGCAATATGCGCTTTTGCAGTTCTAACTTTTTGTTCAATAAAATCTTTAATATTATTTGGAAATTTTACAAAAACCTTGGCCTGGGGAACATATCGGATTTTAAATCCCATATTCCAAAACATAATTGGAACTATGGTGTCCTCTGGTACGTGAAGAGGAAATTTTTTAATAATGCCATTTCTGAAACCCCACAAATATCCAGAACATTCTAAAAATTTGTCTTCTTTGTTTCTTTTCTCTCTTAGTTTATGAGCTGCAAAACATAATAAATGGGACCAGTACCCCAAAATATTATCTCTATTGTTTAAAGATACTGGCTGCCCTGTTACGCAACCTATTTTTGGTTGGTTAAATTTTTCTAGCAAATAGTTGATCGAATTTTTACCCACAAAAACGTCACCATCGGTAAGGATGATAATTTTTCCTTTTAATTTGGGAAGGAGTAAATTTAAAGCAAAACTTTTTCCTTTTCCAGGATCCTTAAAAAGAAAAATTTGCTTATATCTCTTTTTATAGTTTCTTGCTACTTGTAATGTTTCTTCATCAGGAGCGCAGATTGTTAATCTATAGGAAGGCAGTTTTTGCGATACTATTGCTTCGATGGCCTTCCCTATAGTATTTGGCTCTTTGAAACTAGTTATTACAATATCTATCATCTTTTAAAATAGAATAGATTGTTTTTAAAACTTTTTCTACGGATATGGCACGAGTCGCTTCTGGACAATATTTCCTTGTGTAAAAGAATTTTTTTAATTTGGGGCTTATTATTTTGACTAATCTTCCGTAGTCATATATTTCCCATGGTGAAGTACAGGTGAAAATTCCGATGACATATTTTTTAAGCGCCAATCCTATGTGAAGGGCCAATGTATCGCCTGTAACCAAAATTTTGCAATTATTTATATCTAGAATGTACTCTTCCAATGTTTTTCTTTGCTTTAAGAAAAACACTTTAAATTGATCTTTAAGTTTATCATACAATAAATCGTACCCAAACCATTTTTTACTTGGCCAAACTTCTCCAGCTCTTTTTTCTAATGCTATCACCTTATCTTTCACTTGTTTTGGTCTAATGTTTAGGATGTATTCCTCTCCTTTGAATTCGAATCCAAGTGCTTCAAAAATAAGTTCTTGGTAAGATTTTCTATTTTTCCATTTTAACTCATCAGCTTTTTTCTTTCCAAATTTACTTATAAGGGACATATCGAACCAGCAACTAGTTTCTGGTGTGTATTTTAGTTTTTGTTCTTTAAAATCATAATATACCCCGCTTATTTTTTTGTAGTTCAATTTGGAAATAAATTTAGCTATGTCTTCCTCCTCATCTAAGTTTATAACCCAATCAAATTCAAATTCTTTGAGGACTTTTTTATCTTTTTCTTTTACAAATATTTCTTTAAGATAAGGATTTCTTTTTAAAATTCCATAAGATTTCTTGGAAGTTAGCCAAAATTTTTCTCCTTTTAATACTCTTAAAATAGGCGTTGTTCTGAGAACATCACCGATTGCACCTAATTTAACAATTAAAATTTTCATTTTATTATGTTTTCTAACTTTTTAATCAAAAGGGGCCATTTGAACTTACTTGCAAATTTAATAGCTTCGGTTTGTACTTTCTTTTTTTCACCCTTTCTTAAACTTAAATAATTTTTTATTTTTGCAATTCCAACTTCCGGATTATCGATATCGAAAACGTATCC
>CAZFVX010000069.1:0-4418 GCA_964522675.1 uncultured archaeon | reverse complement strand
ATGCCTATAACTGGTTCATATAAATGTTATAAATATTTAATTATTTCTTCTTAAACCCAATTTTTATTTCTTTTCCTTCAAATTCAAGTTTTCCTTTTTCTTCTTTCAGTTCAAACTCTATTTTTTCTGCTCCCACACCACCCAAAACCATTTTTTCATGCTTTTTTAACAAATTCTCTGTTTCTTTGTCTGTTTTTAGCCATAAAACAATTTTTTCAGTGACTTTTAATTTTTCATTTTTTCTTAAAATTTGAACTTTTCTTATTAATTCCCTAACCAAAGCCTCGTCCTTTAAAACTTCTCCCAAAGCAATTATACCATCAGGAAATTCTTTTGATTTTAAATCCTTTGGCATTTCTTTAACTAATTCTATTTCTTTAAAATTTCCCATTATTTTTACAATTTCTTTTAAATTATTAACCGCATTTTCTAATTCCTTGTTTTTAGGTTTTATGTAAATTTTTGAAACGGGCCATTTTAGTTTTGCTCTCATTTCCTGTCTTAAAGAATAAACATTTTCTATTAAGTTCTTAATTAATTCCATTTCATTTTCAAGTTTAGGATTAATCAAATTCTTTTTTATTTCAGGCCAAGAACACATATGAATTGATTCTAAACCTTCTTTTTCTCTGTATAACTCCTGATAGATCTTCTCTGTTATAAATGGAGTTATTGGTGCTAAAATTTTTATTAAAACATTTAAAACCTTTAAAAGTGTATATTGTGCTGCCTTTTTATCTTCTCCGTCATACCAAGGCGAAACTCTGTCTCTAATTATTTTTATATACCACCTTGAAAAATCATTTAAAATGAAATCTTTTGCTCCTTGAGAAACTTTATGAATTTCATAATTTTTTCCATATTTTTGAGAACTTTTTGCTAAAGAATAGATTTTAGATAAAATCCATTTATCTTCCATTTTTAAATTTTTTGGTTTTTCTTGATTCTCTCCATAAGTTTTAACAAAATTATGTATATTTAGAAATATATTAAACATTTTATTTGTATCCACAACATCTTCCCAATTAAAATAAAAATCGTTCCAAACAGCACTTGATAATAAATAAAATCTTAAAACATCTCTTCCGTATTTTTCTACTACATCTTCTGGCATTACTATATTTCCTCTTGACTTTGACATTTTTGCTCCATGCGCATCTAAAACAAACCCATGGAACAGTATAGTTTTATAAGGCGCCCTATCAAATGTTAGCACAGAAGTAATTAATTGAGAATTCCACCAACCTCTTATTTGATCAGGACCCTCTGTTTGAAAATCTGAAGGCCACATTTTTTCAAATAAATCTTTTTTGTTTGGATATTCTAAAGAAGCCCAAGTACTAACACCCGAATCGAACCAAACATCTAAAACATCGGGAATTCTTTTCATTTCTCTTCCACATTTACATTTTATTTTAACTTCATCTATTTCTGGTTTGTGTAAATCTATTTCTTTTTCTAAATTGGATTTTTCTTTTAATTCTTTTAAAGAGCCTATAACTTCTATTCTACCGCACTCACATTCCCAAATTGGTAAAGGAATCCCCCAATATCTTTGTCTTGAAATTGGCCAATCGCCCAGACCTTCTAACCAATTTTCAAATCTTTTTCCCGCCCATTCTGGGATCCATTTTACTTTTTTATTTTCAGATAAAAGTTTATCTCTCACTGCTGTAATTTTAAAAAACCATTGAGGAACGGAAATTAATAATAAAGCACTATCGCACCTCCAGCATTGAGGATAGTCATGAGTCACATTTTCTTTATGGAATAAAAATCCTTTTTTTTCTAATTCATCTATTATTTCATTGTCAGCCGCTTTTGTAAACTTACCTTTTAACCAATACCCCGCGTCTTCTGTAAATGTTCCGTTTAAATTTACTGGTGATAACACGGGCAAATTATATTCTAATCCAACCTTATAATCTTCTAAACCGTGGCCAGGAGCGGAATGAACAAGACCTGTACCTTCTTCTAAACTCACAAATCTTCTAGATAAAACAACCCTGTGGCCATTTTTTAAATCTCTTTGTATTGGAACAATATGTTTTAAAGGACTTTCATATTTTGTTTCTTCTAATTCTTTTCCTTTAAAAGTTTCTATTATTTCATAAGTTTCAATTCCAGCTTTTTTCATAACGGTTTCAACTAATTCTTTTGCTATTATTAAAATTTCATCCTCAACTCTCACTTTAGCATACTCAAAATCTGGGTGAACCATTATTCCCGTATTTGCTGGTAATGTCCAAGGGGTTGTGGTCCAAATTAATAAAAATTCATTGTTTTTCCCTTTTACCGGAAATTTAACATAAATTGATGGGTCAGTTAATTTTGTATATTCTATCTCATTATAAGCAACCACGGTCTCGCATCTTGGGCAAACATGAACGGGGTAATTTCCTTTATAAAGTAAGCCCTTTTCAAATGATTTTTTAAATGTAAACCAAGCACCCTCTATATATTCATTTTTAAGAGTTATATACGGATTTTCCCAATTCATCCATACCCCTAAATTTGAAAATTGATCATTCATAACACCAATGAATCTTGTAGCATAATGTCTACATTTTTCAACAAAATTTTTAACGCCAAAATCTAAAATATCCTTTTTTGAATGAAATCCCAATTCCTTTTCAACCTTAACTTCTATTGGTGTTCCATGTGTATCATAACCGGGTTGGTCCCATACGTTAAATCCCTGCATTCTCCAAAATCTTATGAAACAATCTTTTATTATTTTATTCCAAGCGGTTCCTATGTGAATATAACCAGTAGCGTAAGGGGGACCATCCATAAAAAAGAACGTTTTTAAGTTCTTTTTTGATTCTCTTGTTTTCTTTGGTATTTGATTTTTTTCCCAAAATTCTAAAATTTCTTTTTCTATTTTTTTAAGCACATAAACCACCTTTAATATTCTTAATTTTATTTCTTTCTAATTTAAAAATTTTAATAGAATTAGAACCAAAAAATTCAAATTTAACCCAGGATTTCATATTCACCCATAAAAACACCTAAGATATTATTGTTAGATAAAAATATAAATTTTTCACTAACTAAAATAATATTAAAAAGATTTAATGGAGGGATGAAACTTTAAAATTAATTCTGGAATAATTAAGAGGTTGATAGTATCGAGTGTGAAATTTGTGGAAAAATTATTTCTAAACCAAAAAAAGCTGAAATAGAAGGTGGGGTTTTTCTTGTTTGCGATAAGTGTTTAAAGCTTGGAAAAGAAATAATAGAAATAACTCCTTCAAAAACAATTAAGAAGCCAGTTGAGGTTGAAATCGAGGAAAAAGAATTTGATTTAGTTCCCAATTGGTTTAAAATCGTTAGAAAAGAAAGGGAAAAAAGAAATTTAAACCAAAAAGAATTTGCAGAAAAGATTAAAGAAAGCGTTTCTACAGTAAAAAGAATTGAAAGGGGATGGATTCCTGAAGAAAAAATAATTAGAAAATTAGAAAAATTTTTTAATATTAAACTTTTAGAAGAGATTAAAGAAGAAAAAATTAAGGATAAGAAAACTATAGAAAAACTAACAATAGGAGATGTTGCAGATATTAAAGTTTAAATAAATCTTCTGGATTTAAAATTGGTTTTTTAAATATTTTATAATCTTCTGCTATTCTTGGGCATGCGCAATTTATTAAACATTCAATATTTAAACCAATTAATTTCTCAGGTTTTATCTCATCGGCAACTAAAATCCAGGATTTTTTTCCTAAAGAATTTAATTTTTCCTTTACTTTTTTAATTACTTCAAGATTTAATTGACCTGGTTTTGTTGAAACTAAAATCCCAAATCTTTCACATTCTTTTGCTTTTTCAATTTGAGCAAATTTTATTCTTTTTCTCTTTTCTTTTTGTTCCAAAAGGTCTATTAATTCTCCTTTTTCAAAATCCAAGAATAAAACAGGCTTTTTAACTTTTAAAACTAAGCCCAAAGGGTGAAACAGTCCCGAACCTAAAAATAAAAAACAATTTACTTTATTTTCTATTGATTTTGCGGAAGAGTAATCACAACCCAAAACTTGACCCGGATAAATGCATTTACCTTTTGGTTTTCCAATAAAAATTTTAAGGCCCCGAGTTTCCAAAAATTTTTTTGCCTTTTCCAAACTTGAAATAAATTGAACGGTCGTAACTAAACCAATTTTTTTATATTTCTTTAATTTTGTTAAATTTCTCTCAAGCAAGTTTTTGGGATTAAAATCAATTCTATATTCTTCCCAAATAACTGGTATTAAGGATTTTAAATCCATTTTAGAATGTCCAAAATGTAAAATCAAATCGCAATTTAATTTTTTTGCTTCGTAGTCCCTCAAATCACATGCACCATAGCATGTTTCTATAGAAATAAAAACTTCAAATCCCCTTTTTTCCAGTTCTTCTGCAAAACTTAAAACTTTTAATTTAAG
>CAZFVX010000068.1:0-4599 GCA_964522675.1 uncultured archaeon | reverse complement strand
GAAAATTCTCAGAACTTGAAAAGGCAAATTATTTTGTTTTGAGAGGATTATTGAAATTGAAAAATAATGAAAAAATATTTCCTAATGACCCTCTTACCAAATATTTTAGTAATTATGGAGATTTAAATTATCTTCAAAAAGTTTCAAAACTTTTACCCGAGCTTTATGCAAAAATTTCAAAAATTTTAGAACAAATAGGAGGTATATATGAATGGAAAAAACATTGATGTTTTGATAAGAGAATTAAAAGAAAAAGGGGAAAAAATAAATAAAGAAGTCACCGAGAGTATAAATAGTGTTGCTTTTCGGCTTCTTGAGCAGGTAAGATTAGGGAATAAAGATAGTGTTTATTATATGCTTTTGAGGTGTTTCGTGGCAAATGAGAAAAAATTTCCTGATGAACTTATGGATGCTTTTAAACCCGAAAATGATAAATATTTTAAAACTCTAATTTTTTCTTTTCTCGCTCCGATTCTCGGGGAGAAGTAACGAGGAGGTGTAGAATGAAAAATATAACATTGACAATAATTTTTGAGGGTTCAGCATTAAACAGGGATGAAAAAGTAGGAGGAAATATTCTTTCAATTAAGAAACTTCAAAAAAGAAATAAAACTGTTAGTTTTATAGGTAAGCCTGCAATACGACATTATTTATTTACAACACTTCAAAGGGCTTTTGACTGGAAAACAACAAAAGTTACGGGACAAGGACAAGTAGTTCAATTTGATATTACAAAAGATGATATTATTACAAGCCCCGAGTTGGATGCTTTTGGTTACATGTTCACGATGGGTCAACAAATGTCTATTACTCGGAAAGCACCAGTAGGAATAACAAAAGCCATTGGACTGGATTCATGGGATGGAGATATGGCTTTTTATGCCAATCATGACCTTGTGAATAGAGGAATTTCCCAGGGATTAGATGTTAGTCCTAATCCCTATAATAAAGAGGAACATTTATCCTATTATAAAGTCAGCTTTACAATTGATGTTAAAAGATTTGGTAAAGATGAATGGATTGTTGAAAATTATAGTTATGACTCTTCAAGAAAGATACTCATTTTGACGATACAAACACCAAAATTCGCTTTAATTGATAATGTAGAAAAAAAGGTGGATGAAGAAGGAAATATTTTTTATGAAATTAGTGACAAGGAGAAAAAAATTATTAGCAAAATTTACACTTATGGAAGAACTTTGAAAGTTCAAAAAGATTTGATGGAATTTCTAGATAAAAAGAAAAAAGGAGTATTGAAATTTAGAAAGGACTATTTAACTTCAGAGAAAGAAGAAACAGATGTTGAAGGAAAAAAAGAGAAAAGTAAAGGAAGATCTAAAAAGCCTAATATAGAAGTTAAAGAATTTGAGGAAGAGGAAAATTTTTATATTTTCATGATATCCAAAGAAGTTGAATATAATGAAGCGAAAAAAATACTTAAAATTGAAATTGGCTTACAAAAAATAATTGAAAATGTAGAGGAAAAAGAAAAGGATAAAAAATATATGGTAAATGGTTCAACTATTGGAATAGAAAGAGTTTCAAACAAATATAAAATCACTTTTCAAATTTCAACAAAAGAAAAACAAAAGAGAATTAATAATGTTCTTGATGCTGTTAAAAATAGCCTTTATGCTTATTCAAGTGGAGAAGCTAATACAATTGTTCCTCTTTTTATAATTGCATCGTCTGTAAAAGTCCCATCCCCAATATTCCATCCATATATTGATTTAGAAATCATTAAAGAAGACCCGATTTACAAAGTTATTGGAATTTCTGATTGTTTGAAAAATGGTTGGTTAGATGGAAAAGTTTTTATAATGGAGAGTGAAAAAATTCGACTCCCCGAAGAAATTAAAAATGTTCAAGACTACAAAGATAAATTAGAAATTAATTGGGATAATTTCAAAAGAGAAATCGGTATTGAAAATAAAAATGAAAATTCTTAGATTAAAAATCTATCAACCTCATGCTCATTATAGGATTCCTTTTACTTTTTCAAGGAGGCATACATATCCCATCCCTCCTTATTCTACAGTCATCGGTTTTATATGCAATGTTCTTGGAATAAGAGAGCAGAGCGATGAGGAATTTCAAAAACTAAAAGATGGGCTTTCACTTGCCATTTACGGAAAGTTTGAGTCAATGACGAGAGAATATATATGGTTTAGGAATTTAGCAAAAGATTCTCACAAGTCAAGGTTTGGCTCTCCAACAAACAGAGTGATTGACCAGACACCAGAGCACCCTGGTGGTCAGATACCTACAAGGATTGATGTCTTGGAAGATGTAAAACTTATTATTTACATCTACCACAATGAAGATTTTTTGAAGGTATTAAAATCCAAATTTGAAAATCCAAAAAATAGAATTTATCCTTTGCATCTTGGAAGAGCTGAAGACTGGATAGTATTTGAGGGTAATCCAGATGAAGCAATAAAAATAATAGAGATTAATGAAGAAAATAAAAAACCATTTTATGGTAGATTTGAATATTATACCTGGATTCCTGACCCTATAAGAGAAAAAAAGTATATTGATAATAAAATTTATAATAAAAATTTTGAGAGATTTTTTCAAAAAATAAAGGGGAGTTCTCATTTAATCACATCATTTTATAAGATAAGGAGTGGTGTTCGGGTTTTTGATTATATACCTGCAAAACTATTTGAACAAGGAGATTTCCCTTTTTATTTTGATGAACCATTTGAATTTACAGTTGATAAAGATCTAAATATTCCGATTTTCCTTTGTAAAATGATTTATTCGGGAAACTAACATGGAAATATGGGCAAAATCAAATGGTCTAAGTTTGAAAGAACATACAAAGGATTTATTGGAGGCTATCGGGAGATTACCTTTAGAAAAATTCAAATTTGAGTCAAAAGTTTCAAAAGAGGATTTTAGAAAAATGATTCAATATGCAGTATTTTTTCATGATCTTGGAAAAGTTTCTCCCCATTTTCAAAAGAGAAAACTAAAAAACGAAAAATTTGCTCTTAATATCCCAGATTTCCCTGATATTCGACATAATATTCTTTCTTTATTTTTTATTAATAAGAAAAAAGTAAAAGAAATATGCAATGGAGATGAGGCTCTTTATGCTATATTTCTTTCAGCCATTGCTTTTCATCACTGGAAAAAAGATGAGAAGGAATATCTTTTACATATTAATGAGAAACTTATTGAGGCGTGTGAGGTATTGTTAAAAAAAGTAAATGGACAACTTATTGGAGAACAACTTGCAGAAAAATTAGTGAAACATTTTAAGGATTTTGATTTTGGAAAATTAAACAATGAAAAACCAGAAGAATTAATCTCTTTTGATAAAAACCTTGCAGAACATATTAAAGCAGAAGGAAATTTAACAAGTGCTAATATTATCCCTCCATATTTGGTCTATTTTTTACCAGAAAGACTACGGGAAAAATATGAAAAAGGAATTGATTTAAAATTGTGGATATTTCTTTCAGGATTTCTAATGCGAGCAGACCATTTTACATCTTTAGTAGAAAAAAAAGATTCAAAAGTTAGTTTAAGCGAGATTGAAAAGAAGGTTATAGATATAGGCATTTACAATAAATTAAAAGAAAAGTTTGGGAAAGATTTCTGGCAGAGAGAAGCAATAAATTTAAAAGGCAAAAATCTAATTCTTATTGCTCCTACCGGAATTGGTAAAACAGAATTCGCCTTCTTGTGGGCAGAAGGCAAGAAGTTTTTTTACACTTTACCTTTAAGAGTTGCAACAAATCAGATTTTTGATAGAGCATGTGAATATTTCAATGAAAGCAAGGAAAAAAGTACTGATCCATTTATAAATGGCAATGTAGGTCTTCTGCACTCTGATGCTGACCTTTATTTATTGGACAAAAGCGAAATCTCGAATGATAGTACATGGGACGGTGAAACTCCAAAAATTCTTGACCTTGCAAAACATTTTTCCTTACCCGTAAATATTTGCACAGGAGACCAGATTTTTCCTGCTGGATTGAAATATCCTGGATATGAAAAAGTTTATGGTACACTTGGATACTCAAAACTTGTTATTGATGAAGTTCAGGCATATGACCCAAAAGCATGTGCAATAGTTGTAAAAATGATGGAAGACATTGTTTCTCTTGGTGGAAAATTTCTATTAATGACAGCAACACTGCCAGAGTTTGTTAAAAATGAGATCAATAAGATTTTTAAAGATGAAAAAGAGAAACTTATGATAAAAAACCTTTATAAAGGGGCAGGATTTTTAAAAAGAGGAATTGTAAAGCATAAATTTAAATTAAAAGAAAACGATATTGAGAAAGATATCAATGAAATCATTAAAAAAGCAAATGAAGGTAAAAGGATTCTTGTTGTTTTAAATACCGTAAATAAAGCAGAAAAAGTTCATGAAGAAATTATGGGGAAAAATTTTGATGGATTTTTAGATTTATTGCATTCAAAATTTACTTTAAATCAGAGAAGGAAAAAAGAAAGTAAATTAGAAGAAGAATTCAAAAATCCAAAGCCACAAAATGAAAATACCCCAAAAATTTTAGTTGCAACTCAAGTTGTTGAAGCTTCTCTGGATATTGATGCTGATTATTTATTTACGGAAATATG
>CAZFVX010000067.1:0-4618 GCA_964522675.1 uncultured archaeon | reverse complement strand
GGTTGTTTTCTTTGTATATCGCTTACTAATCTAAAAGTTCTATTCCTTTCTTTGTTATGTCTATGCTGTGTCTTGTACCGTCTATTTTAGTTTCTCTCATTTTTACTATAAGAATGTTTCTTTGAAGTTTGTCTCCCATAGCCTCTGCTTCTAATTTCACTATTCCGTCACATATAAATTCTGAAACACCATATCTGGAGTATTGTGTGTCCCGAGACTCAGAGATTAGTAAAGTTGTAACATCAAGCTCTTTAAAGTAATCTATGATCTTATACATTAATCTTTTCACAATTGCTTCTGGTGGTGGTAAAAATCTAATTCCTTTTCCAATTACTCCTAAAGGTAAATCCCTAGCCATTGATTTAAATGTTGAAGCAAAGATTTCCATTGAGGAAATAGAATCAATAACTAATCTCTTTGCTTTAATTTTCTTTATACTGTTTTTAATTACTTTTAAAATCTCCGTTATATCCCGTGCGTCTTTTATCCTTAAAATTATAACTTTGCCTTCCTTTTCTAATTTATCAAAATCCATGTTAAATCTTTTAACAGAATTTTTTAATTGTTCTGGCTCTTGCTCAAAAGAGATGTAAACCCCCGGTTCATTGTTTTTAGCGCCATAGTAAATAAATTGAAGACCGAAAATTGTTTTTCCTGTTCCCGGACCACCAGAAACCAAAATAACAGAATCCTTTGGGTAACCACCTTCCATGAGTTTGTCCAAACCAGAAATACCCGACTTTATTCTTTTTGTCATTACAATCAACTTCTGTCCTTAATATTATAAATTGTTTTCCTTTGTTTAAAA
The DNA here is from genome assembly GCA_964522675.1 of uncultured archaeon. Lineage (GTDB taxonomy): Archaea > Aenigmatarchaeota > Aenigmatarchaeia > QMZP01 > CAZFVX01 > CAZFVX01. Next base: position 3,810 of record CAZFVX010000067.1, on the reverse strand, counting down.
AAATATGTTTAAACATTAATCTATTTTTTGAATGGTTTCTAATGTTTACTTAACAACCAAACCTTTATCTGTAATTTCTAAATTATGGCTGCCACCATCTATTTTTGTTCCTCTCATTTTTGCAACCTCTATCGTTCTTTGTAACTGGTCTCCTAGAACTGAGGATTTTAAAACTATTACTCCATCTGCCGCAAATTCTGAAACCCTGTCCCTAGACAACCACTTGGATTCTTTAGGTAATTCTGATGTTATTAATGATGTGCAATCTAAATCCTTTATTCCTTTAATTAATGCATCCACAACAACTCTTGTAGTTACATCGGAAGGGTTTGCAGTAACTATTTCTCCCAAATTTTCAAGTAATGTACCCGCATCTCCTCTCACGGGTCTTCGTAAAATCGCATATATAGTTAAAGTTGTTAAAGAATCTATTACCAATCTCTTAGCATTTAAAGTTTTCACATAATGAACTATTTTTTCAAAAATCTCCGCAAGTCCTAATTGAGGGTTTATGAAAACTAGTTTCGCGCCTTCTGTTTTGTCAAAATCCGGCCAAAACTGTTTTGCTTGTTCCATTAATTCTTTTTCGCTTTGAGCGAATGAAACAAAAACTCCCGGCTCATTTAACTTTGCACCAGAATAAATAAATTGCAAACCTAAAATTGTTTTTCCACAACCGGGAGCACCGGAAATTAAAATACATGATTTTTCAGGAATCCCACCATCAATAAGCTTATCCAAACCTTTAATTCCCGTTTTTACTTTTTTCATAAATATATTATGTAAAGGGAACAATTTAAATTTATAATTTCTTTATTTCCGATTTAAACCATTTAAGCCATTCTTTATAAATCCTTTCATAATCCAAACCAGATTCTGATTTAATATTTTCTGTTATTATGTGAAATTGAGAATTTGATTTTACAACCCAATCTCCTTCTAATATTTCAGGTTTTTTTAATTTTTCAGAAAATTTAACCATCGTTTCTTTTATTTTAGCTCTTAATTTTATATTTCCCCAAACCGCATCCCAATTCCCAGACCATTCTCTAACCGTAGAGGCAATTCTATTAATAATTTCTGATTCGCCATTAACTAAAGTATCCGTGGGTTTTAAATCATCTTCTTTTCCAGAATATTCCATAAGTTTTACAAAAGCATTCTCTTTTAAAGGGTCTTCACTCCAATGTTTTCTAACCTCTACAATTTCTGTAACTCTTCTAAATTTATGCAAACCATCGGCAGACCTTAGGGCTTTTGCAATAACAACTATATCTGTTGCTTTAAAGGAAGTGGGCGGAACCCCTAAATCATTCACAACCCTATCAAAAACACCATAAGCCGATTCACCGTGAATTGTTCCCGCAACGACATTTGATAATGCCCCTATTCTCATTGCTTCATAAAGGCTTTTTGCTTCTTTACTTCTCACTTCACCCACTATTAAAGCCGAATCTCCTAATCTTAAAGCTGTTCTTAATGCCTCTTCGGCGGGCATTTCTGTTTCTACTCTTGTAATAACTGATCTTGATTTTAATCTTTCAATATTATAATTTAATTCTATTAATTCCTCTACTGGTAATTCTAAAGTATCCTCAATTACAATAATTCTTACTTTAGGTAAAATTTCCAGCATTAAAGAGCCTAATAAAGAAGTTTTTCCCGCACCCCTTCCACCGGCAACAAGTATAGAAACCATCCCATCTATTAAAAATGAGAGTAAACCAGCACCCAAAGGATTTATCATTTTTGCTTTTATAAATAAAGGTAATGTCCAAGGTTTATCCCTATGCCTTCTTATCGCGAAACCTAAACCGTATGGAGATAAGGATTTTGTAATTACACAAAATCTTGCTTTTCCACCGGGAACTGCTATTTCTGTATCTAAAACGGGATTTGCTTCATCTAAGGGTCTCCCCGATTGAATCCTTAATCTCGTGGCCCACGCTTCTGCATCTTCCATTGTGGGAATTAAATTTGTTCTACATTCCTCATAATCTTGGTGGTAAATTAAAATTGGAGTTTTTTCTATTGGAGAATTTATAAAAATGTCTTGAATTTTTTCATCGTTTAATAAAATTTCTAAAATCCCCAAGCCCGCCGTGTATCTTGTTAAAATTTTTGCTAATTGATCTAATTCTTTTTCTGAAAGATATATTCCCATTTGATCTGCTATTTCTCTTATGGTGTCTCTACCTATATTGTAGAAAATTTCCCTAATTCTTTGAGACCTAACGAATTCTGCTTCTTTTGGTTTGTGTGTAGCCATAAATCTTTTTGCCGCATCTAAAACTGTGTATTTTTCTTCTGAAAGTTCAAATTCTGGTGGTAATACGTAATAAAAATAATGTGCTTGATCGGGGAGTTTAAATATTTCCACTTTCACATCTCCAACTTTGTATTTTTCAACTGTCGTTGCATTTTTTGGAGGGGTTACCATAAATCTTGTAAACATAAAGTTTGGCCTTACCGTTGGCATGAAAATTTGTCTGTATAAACTCCTATCACCAACGTGATAACCCGCTAATCTATCTTTAACCATTTTAATTAATCTCGTGCTTTCTAATTTTGCCTTTATTTTTTCAAGCAAAGTTAAATAATGTAAGAAACACTTTTTACATTCTCCATAGGCATTTTTTGCACTTATTTTTACCTTTCTTATTTCCCTAACCAATTCAACATATGCTCCTATTGGGTCCTTTCTTAACAAATTAAGTAATATATACTGCAATCTTGCGTTTCTTTCTGGATAGCATTTTTTACATTCACCGAAGCCCAAATTAGAACGAGATATTATTTTTTCCCTAACTATTTCTTCTATTATTTTTGCTATTTCCTCTAAAATTTTTACTTGGTGGGGGCCATATTCATATTCCCTTTCTTTCACGAGAATTATCCTGTTAACCTTTTTTACCTCTAAAAGTATGTCAATAACGCCCGCCATGCAAAGTTCAAAGTCCTCAATAGAAGCCCCATATATACAACCCAAACAATTAACCCTAACTTCTAACTTGTCTTCATCGTATTCGTATTTACAAGTAGGCATATTAATCCCTATTAATAATAAATAATTGTTTTACTAAATTAAAAATATAGGTGGTTTTTTGGCGGAAGAGAAAAAAAGAATAAGGATTCAAGAAATTATTACAAAATTAATAAACAGAACTAATGATTTATTTCAAAGATTAAGGGTTTTAGAGGAAAAAATATCGGTTAATTCCTCAAGAATTGATTCTGTAGAAAAAACAAGCATGCAGGAAGCAGATGAAATTAAAAAATCAATTGAGGAAGTTAAAAACGAAATAAAAAACCAAAATAAAAAAATAAGTGATTTAGAGGATTCTATTAAAAAAATTATTGAACAGTTAAAATTAACGGCAACTAAAACAAAAGTTAAGGAATTAGAAAATTTATTTGAAATTTACAATCCAGCAACCTCAAGTTTTGTTACGAGAGAGGAACTTGAAAGAATAATCGAGGAAAAAATAAATAAATAAGGAGGTAAAATAATATTATGGTTGCTTGGCCTTTTAAGAAAAAGAAAAAAGAAGTTCCTGCGGAATTGCCTGTAGATAGGGTTATGGACCTTTCTTCTCAAGGACTTTCTGAGCTTGAAATAAGAAAAGCTTTAAGGGAAGAAGGTTATTCTCCTTTAGAAATTGATGAGGCAATGAAAGAAGCACTAAAATTGGCTGTGGGAGGACCAGAATATCCAGAAAAGCCCATGCCACAACCAAGAGAAGAGTTACCTAAGCCTCCAAGACCAGAATTTGAAGAAAAACTTCCACCACCAGAACAACTTAAAAAAGA
>CAZFVX010000066.1:0-4678 GCA_964522675.1 uncultured archaeon | reverse complement strand
TTGAATTTTATAAATATTTTTGAACTAAAAAAACAAATTAAATTATCTTATTATTTCCTAAAAAGTTTTTGCATCTACAAATTTATTCATAATATTTATAAATTTCTTTTTATAATTATTTTAATGGCAACAACTACAATAAAAAGTTTGAAAGTTGGGAATTATGTAATAATTGATGGTGAACCTTGTAAAGTTTTAAAAATTAATATTTCTAAACCTGGGAAACATGGTGCGGCAAAAGCAAGAGTAGAAGCAGTTGGTTTAATTGATAATAAAAAAAGGCAATTATTAAAGCCAGTAGATACCAATGTTGAAGTTCCAATAATTCTTAAGAAAAAGGCTCAAGTTGTTTCTATTTCTGGAGACACAGTTCAATTAATGGACTTAGAAGATTATTCTATGTTTGAAACAACAATTCCGGAGGAATTAAAAGGAAAATTAAATACTGGTAATGAAATTGTTTACTGGAAAATTGGAAATAAAATTTTACTAAAAGAATAACTACTCATAAATAAAAATAATTTTGTATTTTATGCGATAAATTTAAATATTTATTCTTTATATAATTTTTCAATTTAAATGGAGGGTGGAGGTAAATGAGATTCGAATGGGAAGAAGAGGAGTTTAGCGACGATGAAGAGGACGAGGATTGGGGAGAGGAAGAACCAGAAGACGAAGAAGAGGAGTGGGAGTAAGAACCAACCCTTCATTTTTTAATTTTATTTTTATTCAAAAAGCAAAGGTTAAACTAAAATTCTTAAGTTTTTTGATATAATTGCTTGTAAAACTTTTCTACCCAATTCTGATTTTTTCTTAATTCTAATTTGTCCCGATTTGCCAACTATTGCCGAAAATAAGAATTCATCCTTTTTGTATACATTTACCTCTTTACCCACAAACTTTTGATTAATTCTAAGAATAAGAGTTTTCCCCTTTTCTTCAAAGTCAAAATTTATTTCTTGCTTTAATGTTTTCTCTTTTGGTTCTATTGACAAATGTATTCCAAGTTTTTCTTCAATTTTTTCTATGTTTTTTCCCTTTTTTCCAATTATATGGGCAATTGCATCGCTTTTTATTTTAACTAATGCCCTATCACTCCCCATTATTTCAACTTCTGCACCCGGATCCCATTTTTTAAATTCTTCATAAATTTTTTCTTTTGCTAGTTTTTGGATCGAAGATTTTGTTTCCTCGCCAACGGGTATAATTACATTTTCTTCCCCATAAGTATAAATTTCGTATTCTGTTCTCTTTGTTTCAAAATCCTTTATCTCAATAACGGGTCTTGCCAAATCCTCTTCTTTCATCCCCCAAGGAACTTTAACAGTTAAACTTAGTTCATAAACCTTTTCTATCCATCCATCTCTTATATAAATGATTGTGTCAATAACATGGGGTATCATTCCCAACTCCAATCTACCTATAAACCTTTGTATGGCATTCACGGGGTCTGTTGCATGAACAACTCCAACCATTCCTACACCCGCTAATCGCATATCTGCAAAAACTTTAAAATCTTTTGTTTTCCTTAATTCATCAAAAATTGTATAATCGGGTCTAACTAATAAAAGCATGTCTGCCGTTTTTTCCCAGTTCCCATTTAAAGGAGCATATTGTGTAATCTCGGGGCCAACCTGTAAATCCCTTGGTTGTTCAAAAGTTTTAACTATATTTCCTTGTTTTTCTAAAAACTCAGCTAAAGCGGCAGCAAAAGTGGATTTTCCCGCTCCCGGAGGACCTGAAATTAAAATTCCTTGAGAGATATTTTTCAATCTTTCCTTTAACTCATCTTTAAGTTTATAATCATTTAAATCTACTTTTGCTATAGGTCTTACGGCAGTTATTTCGAGTGCATCCGAAAAAGGAGGTCTTGCTATTGAAATTCTGTAATTACCCAATTGGATGACAGAAGCATCATGCTCTTCTATTTCTATAAATGAACTTTCATCCGATCTTACAGAAGAGAAAATTTGATTTACAATTGATCTTAATTCATTTTCTGTACATGGTTCATCTCTAATTTTAACTAATTTTATATTTCCGGGTTTTCCTTTTTTTGCCAAGGGAGGAACACCAACTTTTAAGTGAACAGATTGTGTATTTTTATCGAAAAAATCCTCTAATTTTAATTTTATTTCAGGGGTTTCTACAGGTATGTATTTTACTTTTGCTCCCTCCGCCTCTCCAACCAATGCTTGAACGTAATCAGAAGTAAAAAGAATTGCCTTTTCTTTTACTGCCACATCCCTTATTAATGCATCGATTCTTCCTTTCTTGGCTAATTGAATTTCTTCTAAAGTGGGTCTTCTACCCGTAAATTTTATTTTAATTCCTTTTTTCCCAATTTCTCTAATTTTTTTAATTTCTTCTAAACCCTCAAAACCAATCTCCCTTCCCCTAGAAGCTTGGGCTTGTAGCTCATCGATTACGGCCTTGGGAATAATAATATTTGCCTTTTTTATTTCTCCTTTTTTAATCATTTCTGAGATTTTCCCAGAAATGAGGACTGAGGTATCGGGTACAATTTTCATATTATCTTTTTTAACTCTTTTATTAAAAAATTAATAATTTACTAATGTATATAAAAATAGCTTTAAATACTTTTTAATTCCTATTTTTTCTCTTCAATAAGAATTAATTTTTCTTGTGGTAATTTTAAATTACAATTAGTTTCGGGAACGCCATAAAAATATAATTCAATTTTCATTTCTTCAAATTTCTCACTATATTTTTTAACAATATCTGCAAGTGTCTCTTGTGTTAATTTGCTTGGCAATTCAATTTTATAACGATCATCTTCACCACTGATTTTAATTTCTTTTTCAAAAATTTCTTTTAAAGCATTTTCAATATCTCCTTTCACATTTTCAAAATTTTCATCTCTTTCTCCATAAGCCCTGAATAAAATATAAGGTTTATCGTGATTAACATGAAGCAACTCATAAATACTATTACCATTTTCAAATTTTACTTTTCCTGAAAGAAAATGCTCATCGTTTATTTTATTTTCATTTGCAACATATTCTTCTAATTCTTTTGGGTCTAATTTAAGCACCACGGTATAAGAACTCATTCCATTCACCTTAATTAATATCAAAATAATTTTTATAAACCTTTTTACAAGAAAGTATACATTTTTATACACTTTTTCACCTAAAATTCTTTACATCGCTTAGTGACGTTTTCTTAGCGAAAAAATTAAAAATTTGAAAATTAAATTAAAAGGAATGAGAATAGAACCTGCTGAAAAAACTAGGAACATAACTTATGCAATTAGGGATGTTGTTTTAGCGGCAAATGAACTTAAAAAACGAGGCAAAAAGGTTTTGCATTTAAATATAGGAAATCCTAATATTTTTGATTTTGAACCACCAAAACATATGATAGACGCCGTTTGTAAGGCTATGATTGAGAATAAAAATGGTTATGCCGATTCTCATGGTCTTGAAGAAGCAAGAGAAGCTATAGTGAATGATATAGCAAAAAAAGGAGTAAAAGCAGAAATAGAAGATGTTTTAATTGGTATGGGTGTGAGTGAGATAATAGAATTGTGTTTATCGGCTTTAGTTAATCCGGGAGAAAACTTTTTAGTTCCAAAACCGGGATACCCTTTATATAATGCGGTTTCTTGGAAACTTCATTGCACCCCTAATTTTTATGAACTTGATGAAGAAAATAATTGGGAACCAAATTTAGAAGACATAAAAAACAAAATAAATGAAAAAACAAAGGCAATTATAATAATAAACCCAAACAACCCAACGGGTAGTGTTTATTCAAGAAAAACTCTCAAAGGTTTATTAGAAATAGCAGAAGAAAACAATTTAGTAGTTTTCTCAGATGAAATTTATGATAAAATAATTTTAGATAATGATGAACACATATCTTTAGCTTCTCTTTCAAAAGAAGTTCCAGTGGTTACTATGAATGGTCTTTCTAAAAATTATTTAGCCCCTGGGTGGAGAATTGGATGGTGTATATTTACTGGAGAAGGAATTTCAGATTTTAAAGAAGCTGTTTTTAAATTGGCAAGAGCAAGACTTTCCGCACCCCATCCCTTTCAATATGCAATAAAGCCCGCTTTAGAAGGCCCTCAAGACCACTTAAAAGAAATGAATAAAAAACTTAAAGAAAGGAGAGATTTAACTTATAAAAGATTAAATGAAATAGAAGGTTTAAGTTTGGTAAAGCCAAAAGGAGCATTTTATGCATTTCCAAAATTAGATTATGAAATTGAAAATGATATGAAATTTGTTTTAGATCTTTTATACAAAAAGCAAATACTTGTTGTTCCAGGGACTGGTTTTGCTCACCACAAACCAGACCATTTTAGGCTTGTTTTCTTACCCCAAAAAGAAGTTCTTGGGGAAGCTTATAATAAATTAGAAGAATATATAATGGAAAATTTACAGAATTTCAAGTAATTTAACTATTTATATATTTTAAAACAAATAATAAACATGCTTGTTAAAGAAGTGATGGCTAAAAAGGTAATAGTAATTAATCCCGAGGCAACAATACAAGAAGCAGCAAAAATTATGAGTGAAAATAAAATTGGGGGTTTAATAGTTGTTGAAAATGAAAAATTAGTTGGGATTATAAGCGATGGCGATATTTTAAACTTAGTTAAAGAGTTAAAACCAATAGATAAAATGAAAGTTAAAGATGTAATGAAAAC
>CAZFVX010000065.1:0-4689 GCA_964522675.1 uncultured archaeon | reverse complement strand
TTTTCTTCTATTTATTATGACCATAAACATAATGATAATAAACATATTTATAAAGTTTTCGTTTAATTTTCTTGTTTATTTTTCTTTAAATTCATCTATAAATTTTAATAATTTTGAAAGCTCTAATTTTCCTTGAGCAAAATCAGGTTTTCCACCCCCAGAACCACCGCACTTCTCACAAATTTCTTTAATAATTTGAGTTATTTCTTGGGTTTTACTCATTCCGATTATATCACCCGCCTCGTTTGCAAGAATAATTGTTAAATCTGGTCTTTTAGAAATAATTTGTTTTCCAATTTCAATTAAATCTTCTCTTGTTGCATGAACAATTTCAAATATTTTTCCTTTTCTTGCTTTTCCAATTAATTTTTCAGCTTTTTCTTTTGCTAAATCTTTTCTTAATTTTTCAATCTCCTTTTTCTGATTTTTCCATGAATTAAAAATAATTTCACACGCATCTTTAAGATTTTTAATTTCTTTTATATTTTCTTTAATCAATTCTTCTAAACCCTTTTCGGGAAGGTTTGATTCCTTTCTTAATTCGTTTAATTTTTTATTTTCTTCTTCGGTCTCCTTTGCAAACCTTTCAATTGTCTTTTGTAATTGCTCTGGTTTAACAGAAAGTAAGTTTGAACTTTCTCTTAAATCTTTTGATACGTCTTCTGCTTTTTTTAGTTGTTTTAAATCTTCTTTAATTGGTTCTAAGAATTTAAAAATGGTCTTTAATACATCATCATATAACTCTCCTTGTTTTTCAACAAAATTAAATGCCGACTCACCTGCCGTAAATTCAATTCTCACAACGCCATCTTGAATTCTTTCAGTTTTTATGATTTTTACTCCTAAAACATTTCCCGTAAATGAGACGTGTAAACCACCACATGCTTCAACATCAAAAATTTTTTTGTCTTGAATTTTCACAATTCTAATTTCTTTTCCGGGAGAAGCACCACCTTGATAAATAATAAAACCATATCTTTTTTCTGCTTCAGACCTCGGTAAAAATTGAATCTCGACTTTTAAATTTTTCTTTATAATTTCATTTGCTAATTCTTCTATTTTTTCTATTTCTTCTAAAGTTATGTTTTTGTAGTGTGTAATATCTAATCTAGATTTTTCTAATCCTAATTGGGAACCTGCTTGCCAAACATGTCTTCCTAAAATTTCTCTTGCAGCACCACCTAAAATATGAGTTGCCGTGTGCATTTGCATTAATATTTTTCTCCTTTCTAAATTTATTTTGCCCTCTACAAACTCTTCTTTTATTTTTCCTTTAATTTTATGGAAAACGACCTCACCAATTTTTTGAACATCTAAAACTTCAAATCCGTTTAAGAATCCTTTATCTTCTGGCTGTCCTCCACCTTCGGGGTAAAATAATGTTTTATCTAACACAACCCAAAAATAATCCCCATCTTTTATCATTCTTAAAACTTTTGCCTTAAAAATTTCTTGGTTAGGTTCTTCATAAAAAAGTAAATTAGTTCTTGGTAACCCAGAAATATCAAAATCAATTTTTTTCTTTTCTTTTTCTGTTTTCTTTTCATGAGTTTGCGTTAGTTTTAAATAAAAATCTTCTGGTATTTTAATTTCCTTATTTTTTGTTTTTGCAACTTTTTCTATTAGTTCGGGCGTAATTCCATGGGAAGTGTAAAGTTTAATTAAATTTTCGGTATTAATTTCTTTTTTTTCCAAAACCCTTTCAATTAAAATTCCAGATTTTTTAAGAGTTTTTTCGTATCTTTCTTTTTCAATTTCTATAATTTTTGAAAATGGGTCTAAACCTTCTTTAAGTTCTGGGAATAAAGGCTTTAAATGTTTTGCATGCAATTCCGCAATTTTTTGTAAATTAAAATTCCAATTATATTCTTTTATAAATGAGAAGGCCCTTCTTAATAAAACTCTTAAGTTATAACCGCCGGCAACATTACTTGGTATACCTCCATCGGTAATAGCAAAAAGTAAAGCTTTCGTATGGTCTGCCATTGCATATAAAGCTTGTAAGGGTTCAATTTCATTTTCTAAAATTTTTAAATTAACTCCTAAATTTTTTGCAATTTCTTCTTTTGCTTTTTTTAAATTTCTAACCTCGGCAAAATCTAATTTTCCCGCGAATTTTGAATATTCTACAAACAAATCACTTGGTTTTAAACCCGTTTGTTTTTTCATCCATTTAATCACGGGACCATAAATTGCATCATAACTTGTTAAAGTTCCTTGGGAAAACCAAACCAATCTTTCATGTCCCCAGCCAACATCTACAACCTTTATGGGCAATTCTTTATATCCAGAATTTGTTTTCGTAAATTGCATAAAAACATTATTCACCAATTCCAAACCCTTTGAAAAAACTTCTAAATTTGGACCAAAGGCAGAAAAATCGGGCATTGCCCAAATATCTTCTATATAAACTAATTCTTTTTCTGGAATTCCCATTTCCTTTGTTAAAAAATTAAAGTTTAATTCTATACATTTATCTTTCCAATAATTACCAAATGAGTGTTGACCAGACATAATAAAGCATGAATTATGCCTCCCAGTCACGCCAATATTGGGTATATCGGGAAATCTTAAACAAACCTGTGGAACTATTAATGGATCTTCGGGATATTCAAAAACCATATTTCCATTATCAATTCTTTGAAAATCTTGAATCGAACACATAGTGAAAAATAAATCAGGTCTCCACCTATCAACAACAGGATATCTTTTTATAGATTTATGTCCATTTTTAACAAAAAATTTTTCAAAAACTTTCCAAGTTTCAATATAATCTAATTTTCTTTTTGGGATCGGATTACCTATAAATTCATAATCTTGACAAGGAGGGTCTCCACAAACCTCTCTTTCACTATCCAAAGTCCAAAAATTTTTTCCGCAATTAGGACAGGTTTTTCTTAAAAATCCCCTTTCCTTAAATAATTTAACCTGATAGTGTTTTTTCCAATCCCTTGCAAATTCTTTTTTAAGTAATTCTTTTGTTAACATAATTAGATATTTTTTATAAATTTATAAAAATAAAACTTAATTTATTATATGCAATTAAAAGAAAAATTTAATTATTTCTGCAAAGAATATAAAATTATACCAAACCTTGAATTGGATCAATTTTTTATGATAGATCCCTTTACGATAGAGGAAATGGTGGAGTTAGCAAAAGTAAATAAAAAGGATGTAGTTTTAGAAATTGGTTCTGGTTTTGGATTTTTAACAGAGGTTCTTGCCAAAAAAGCAAAAAAAGTAATTACAATCGAAATAGATAAAAGGTTTGAAAGAATTTTAAAAAAAGAATTTAAAAAATTTAAAAATGTTCAAATTATAATTGGAAATGCCTTAAATTATATTTCTAAATTAAAATTTAATAAAATTGTTTCTAATCCTCCTTATTGTATTTGTGAACCTCTTATCCATAAATTATTTAAAATAAAATTTGATTGTGCCGTTATGACACTTCCCTTAAATTTTACAAAAATACTTACAGCAAAACCCAAGGAAAAGGAATATAATATTTTATCTCTTTTAACTTCAAGCTTCTTTAACATAGAAATTAGAGAATCTCCCGTGGATAGGGATGTTTTTTATCCAACAGCAACCGTGGATTCTGTTATAATTAAAATAACACCTAAACTCATTAATGTTGAAATTGAGAGTGATAAATTTATTATAAAGGATTTATATTTACAACAAAAGAAAAAAGTTAAAAATGCACTAAGAGAAACTTTAATTAATTTATATAAGGAGTTGGGAAAAAATTTAACAAAAAGAGAAAGTAAAAAAATAATAGAAAAGTTAAAACTTTCAAATGAGTTACTTGAGAAAAAAGTAAATTCTTTAAGTTTAAATGACTATGAAAAAATAATTAAAAATTTTAAACTATTTTAATTTTTAAATTTGCTTCATTTCATTTTTTTCTATTTTTTAAATTATATATTAATATATTGAGATATAAATATAATAAAATAGAAAGATTTAAATATAAAAAGATTTAAATATAATATTATATAATTATATAATTACATTTAAATATCACTATGTTAAAATAGAAATATATTTAAGTAGTGAGATATAAATATATTAATATATGAAAATTTCACTCGTGGACAAACTCATAATAAACATGCTTCAAAAGAATGAGAATCTCACTACATATCAAATAGCAAAAGAATTAAAAGTTTCATGGGCAACTGTCAACACCCATTGCTACAAATTAAAGGCAATGGGTATTATAGATGGAAAATTTGAAGAATCCATCTCTGGAAAAAAGATGATTTGGTGGTTAACCAAAAAAAATTTAAAAAATTTTATGGAGGTAAAGGGGAAATAAAATGGAAAAAGAAAATGGTGGGTCTAAATTGATTTTATTTACAGTAACAATATTTTTGGCTTTAGCAATAATTTCATTAGTTTTCCCAGGAATTACAAAAGCTAGTGATACCGCAACTAATTCCACAGACACGGGAAATGTAACGGTCACAATAGAAACTATGACAATGATTGAAATTCAGCCAACAGCATTAAGTTATTCTAACATTTTACCTGGTGGGATTGGTAATTCAAGCAATGAAGCACAAAACTTCACGGGTATTCAAATAGAAAATGTGGGTTCAACAAACATATCAACAATTTGGTTTAATACAACATACCCAGGTACATTGGGAAATGCATCAACAAGACCATTTGGTAAGGGTT
>CAZFVX010000064.1:0-4865 GCA_964522675.1 uncultured archaeon | reverse complement strand
CACAGTTATTTGACCTAGCAAAAAAGGGCTATATCGTTTGCACACAAGACAAAAAGTTAAGAAAAAAACTTAGGGAAAACGGATTTAAAGTTGTTTATTTAAGGCAAAAAAAGTATTTGATTATGGAATAATTAAAGACCAATATCTTTTCTAAATGCCATTCCGTTAAACCATATTTTGTTTATATTATTATATGCAATTTCTATTGCTTCCTCTCTTGTGTTTCCTTTACCTACAATAGTTAAAACCCTACCACCAGATGTTACAAATTTATCTTTTTCATCAAATGCCACCCCATTACAAAAACATAAACAATTTTCATCCAAATATTTACTCATATTTTTTCCCGCTCCCCACTCTTCTTTAATTTTCATAGGATATCTATATTTTTCTGGGTTTTCTTTAGGAATTATATATATTTTTTGATTTGTATAATGTTTTCCAGGATAACCTTCGCAAACCCTTCTTCTTATTCCTCCAGTTTCTTTTGATAAAGGTCCGCTGATAGCGCAAACAGCAACGCAATGTTTTTGTTCCCATTTTATATTTATTTCATCCAAATTTCCTTCTAAAATTGCTTTTGAAATTTCATATATGTCAGTTAATAACCTTGGAAGTCTTGATTGCGCTTCTGGGTCACCATCTCTCACATTAATTTCAAGAACCTTTGGGATATTTTCATTTTCTTCTTTCATTAAAACAAAGTGAAGAATCCCCTTATATTTATGATTCAAATTCTTTACTACGGGTTCTACTATTTTTTCCATTATAATTTCTTTAAATTCCTCACCCACGGGTTCAGGGGAATAAGAGCCCATTCCTCCCGTGTTTGGATTTATCCCATTAAAGTATTGGCGTATAAATGGATGATCACCCCTTTCAAACCTTCTTTTATAATCTTTTGCCGTTCCAAAATCAACTACATTTTTACCATCGGTAATTGCAAAAAATGATAATTCGTTGCCATAAAGTCTTTCCTCAATTTCAAATCTTCTTCCTGCATTATTATATTTTTCATTAAATTTTTCACCGGTAACTATATCTATGGCATTTAAAGTATCTTCTAAAGAATTACAAACAAATGCTCCCTTTCCTTCTGCTATCCCATCTGCTTTCACAACTAAATTCTTTCCTGGATTCTCATCATAAAACTTTTTTGCATAATCTTTTCCCTTTTCGGGGTCATCAAAATTTTTATAATTGGGGACGGGAACTCCGATTCTTTTTAAGTAATCCTTTGTCCAACATTTACTTGTTTCAAGAACAGCTGCTTCTTTTGTAGGTGCGATTATAGATAAACCATTTTCTTCAAATAAATTACCTATCCCTTTACTTATAGGTGCTTCTGGCCCAACAAACGTTAGAGATACATCTTTCTTTTTCACGAACTCAAATATTTCCTCTATATTTCTTATTGAACCTATTTCTGAAACCGCCACACACTCATCAAATAAATAACTTCCAGCGTTTCCCGGCAACACATAAACCTTTTCTACTTTGGGAGATTTTGAAAAACAATAAGCAATAGCATTCCCTCTACCGCCACTATCAACGACAGCAACCTTAACCATATTAAAATTAAGACAAAAAATAATAAAAAATTAAATTTTCTTTATTTTTCCCGGGCTTGGTTCATAGCAAATTCCTTCTGCTAAAAGCTCATTTATTATTGATTCTATTTGTTCTTCTTCTGCTTTTATTTTTTCTAAAATTTCGCTATAGGTTAAGCCATCTGGATTTTCTTCAATTAATTTAATTATTTCTTTTTTTATGTCTCTTTCTTCTGTTGTGAGTTCTTTTATTTCTTCTTCCTTAATTCCCCTTTGTTCTAAAAATGTTTTAAATTCCTCTTGTTTTGTAAATTTAGATTTTGCTTCTTCGATTATATTTTTCTTTTCTCTTAATTCTTTTATTTTAGCTAAAATTTCAAGTCTCCTTAAAATTTCAAGATTTGGGTCATTAACTTTTCTAATAACTTCGGGTACTATATAAATTTCTCCATCCCATTCTCTTATTTTCCCAATTACATCCACCAAATCCCCAACTTCTATTGGTTCTATGGGTTTGGTTGTCTTAAATGTCTTTATTCTCATGGTGTCTGTGGAATCATCCAAAGTTATTGAAGCAAAATTTTCATCCTCGGAAATAAATTTCGATACTACAGTAGCTAAAATTCTTGCCCTCGAAACCTTTTCTCCTAAGGGAGTAACTATATAACTTGGTTCCATCCCTTCTTTTTTAACCCAATCACCATTCATTAAATCAGAAATTCTTACTTTCTTGGCAGTCATTCTTTTTATAACCATTTTTCACCTCTATACCTTTTGAATATAACCCGGTTTGGGTTCAAATAACATACCCTCTCTTTTTAATTTTTCGATTATCTCCTCTATATTATCAACACCTTCTGCCTTTCCCGCATTAATTAACTCGTCAATTAAAATTTCCTTTTTCTTTTGAGATAAATCATTAATTATATCTAAAACAACTCTTATTTTTGACCTTTCGGTTGATGTGGTTGCCCCCTCGCTTCTATCAACATCTATTTTACCCGTTTCTGGATCAAATCCCAATTGTCTTAAAGAAAAACGCATTAGTTTTATAGCTCTCAAAGCATCCTCCTTTTCAACAACATTTTTTAATCTCACTCTCGCAGAAGCTTCTGATAATCTAATTAATGCTTCAAATTGTCTTAAAGTTATTGGTATTGGGGCAGCTTCTGTTTCTGCCTTTTTTCTCATTTGAATATAAAATCTCTTTAAAACCTTTCCCGCTTCCTCTGATAATTCTGGATTACAATTCTCTCTCGCATAAGCAACATATTTTCTTATTAACTGTGCTGGGATTTTTGGCATAATTTCTTCGTAAGTTTCTTCTCTGCTTTTTAAAACGTGATCAACCATTTTTTTATCTTCTTCCACATTTGGTATATCTCTTAATGCAAATTTTAAATCGAATCTTGAAAGTAAAGTATCGGGAATTGTTATTTGCTTTGCTATAGGTATATATGGATCAAATCTTGAGAATTTAGGATTTCCACCAGCTAAAACAGAGGTTTGTGCGGGTAAAGTTGCAACTATACTCGCCTTTGCGATTGAGATTGAATTATGACACACGATACCGTTTGCTATAAACGTTTGTGTTGGGTTTATTGTTACATCATATACCCATTTTTTAGGATTATTAATTTTTTTAACGGATTTAACTTTAACCCATTCAATGGGAGAATTAATTAATTCCTTTATTTTTTCAATTTCTTTTTTACATCCAAGCATGGAATTTAATATTTTTATACATTCATTGATACTTTTTTTAATCCAATTTTTATCCTTTTTAACACACTTCCAATACCATAAGTATTGTTCACCCACACCCAATTTTTTTGCTATCTCTGTTCTACTGATTTTTAATTTTTCTCTAATTTTTCTATATTTTTTATAATTATCTACAGATAAGCTTTCTAAGAGTTTTTTAGACTTTTCAATCTCAATTATCCTATTTTCAAATTTATTTAAAATCCTTTTAGTTAAATCTTTAGAGATAAAATCTCTTTTTCTTGTGTTAGTTAATATACATCCAGCACATTCTTTATCTGATAATTTTAATTTCTTTTTTATAGTTTCTAAACTTCCCATAATAGTTGGAATATGTTCCCACTTAGAAGATAAAGTTTCTTTTTTCAATAACCTTTCTAACTCTTTTTTATTCCTTGTATCAATAAACCCTATTGAGTTATAGAAATTCTTTATATTATTCTTTCCTGAAATTTGAATTTTAAACGCAATTCTTTTTCTTTTAAACCTGCTTTTCTCTTCATAAAACCCAGAAGTGATATGGAATCTTAAAAGTAATAGTTGAACTTGCTTTGCTAATTCTTTTGAAGTTGTGGAAAAGGTTATAGTTCCATAATTATAATTAACACTTCCTTCTGAGTTAAACAACCCTTTCAGTAATCCCTTAATCTCTTCATTAGTACATTTAAATAGAATGTTTGGAATCGATTTCTCCCACGGGTTTGTAAGTATGTGAGGAGAGATTTTATTTATAAATTCCCATAATGGTTTTGATATTATTCTTACCATTTTCCTTTTTTCTTTTGTTTGTAAATAAGGCTTAACACCAAAAAGTTTTTCTATTAAATAATTATATCTCTTAAGAATTGATGGATCGGAGTTTGTGAAACAAACACCATTTGGTTTTTTTCTATTTATTTCAGCATTTCCTTCTCCTAAAATATATCCTAACCATTCGCAAAATTCTTTAGATGTCTTGACTGGTAGTTTAATCTCTTTAAATTTAGGTTTCATTTTTATTTTTGGTAATTTTTGAGGAGAACCCTTTACAGGAATATAAGTCGGAACAGGCAAATAATCATTTGTAGTGATATCCTTAGCTTCTTTTAATGTAATTTTACCATTTTGAATTGTAAAAATGGGATGATTTAATGTTATGTTTAATTCTTGTCCCCTTGTAAGTTTTATATTTAATAATTCTTTTTCTATATGCTTTCCCGCCACCGTAATTTTTTCATAATTGTTTTTCTTAAAATCTGTAGATAAAATACGAATATTTTTATTTCTAATATCTTTTGCTATTTTTTCCTTATTTGAATTCCCAATTTGATTTTCTACAAAATCCCCAATCTTTGCTACTTCTCCATCTTCTAAAATAATCTGGGTATTATAATCATAACATCCCTGTTCAAGTGCTTCGTGCATCGCTATTTGATCTTCTGAAGACATTTTTTCAAACTCATCTACAGAAAGTAAACCCTTATTTGCCAAAACCAAGGCTCCCGCTTCTAAGACCCAACCACCCATAAATTGCTCATCTTTAGAAACCGTTGCAGTCAAACCAGCGCCCGT
>CAZFVX010000063.1:0-5084 GCA_964522675.1 uncultured archaeon | reverse complement strand
GTTTTTCATTTTACAATTTTATACTTTTGCAGGAGTGAAAATAATTCCATCTAAACACTATTTCTGGACAGATGAGGATATAATTTTTAAGGTTTTTGATTATGAAAAAGATAAAATTACATACAGGGTAAAAATAATAAATGAAAATGGATGGGGGAAAGTTATAGATGGGAAAATTAACATAAAGAATGGTGAATTTAAAATTAGACCATTAGATGAAGGGATAAATATTTTTGAATTTCCGTCCCAGGAAATAAGAATTTTAGCAATCCGACCCCCAGAGAAAATAAATGTGAAAGAAATTAAGAAAACACTTCCTAATACATGGAAAAAACTTTTAAGTGGGAAAGAGTACAAAATTCTTGCAATGGGAGATTCAGTTACACATACACTTTCTTCATTAGGAGGATACGAAAAAATTCTTGCAATGTATCTTGAAAGGGCAACAGGAAATAGAAATATAAAAACAATAAATAGAGGTTATCCAGGAAGAAGTGTTGATGCTGCAGTTAGATTTTTTAAAGAGGATGTTATTGAAACAAAACCAGATTTATCCCTTTTAATGTATGGTTTAAATGATGAGGCATGTGGATATTCAATCTGTGCGTATATTGAAAGTTATGAATATATAGGGAAAAAGATAAAAAAAGAATTAAATTCAGATATTATTTTTTTACAGCCAACACCCCATATAAAAATTGATTTTAAAAATTCAGAAAATTCAAATCCACCAAATTTTATTTTTAGAACAATTGTATTTGCTGATTCTGTGAAACAACTTGGGAAAAAATTGAATATCCCTGTAGCAGAGACATTTCATTACATCTGGGGAAATGGAGGGAATTCTCTAATTGAATCTCCAAAAAACATGTTTCCTCTCTATCCACTTTCATATAGATTACCTTTTTCTTCTTTAATTGAAAAAGAAGGAAAAGGAGACGGGATTCATCCAAATGTAATTGGACACTTGAAAATGGCAAAAGCAATATATGATTCAATAAATGGAAGGAGAAAGGATTACCCGCTTGAATTTGAAGGGAAATGTTTATGGGAAGAAAATAAACTTAAAAGTTTAGTTTATGTAAAAAATAAGTCAGATAGAAAAATTAAAGGAACTCTTTTTATTTATCCGCCTTATTACAAAATGAAAATTGGAGGAAATGTAGAAATTAAATATCTATTAAAACCCAAAGAAAAATTAAACTTTGAAGTCATATGGAAAGAAATTGCAAGACCTGAAGATTTACTTAAAGAACCATACATTAGATATTTTGAATCAAATAAACTTTTTTTAACTGTTGTTGATTTTTCTGAAAATTCAAGTCATATTTATACAGTTCCTTGTTTTTTCTATCCAGATGTTCATTTTATAAAAGAAAGAATGAAATCTTATGGAGATGTAAATTTGAAAATTTATGCGAATGGTAAATTGGAGGATTATAAATTTAAAATAGATGAGGATAAAGATTTGGGCAGAATTAAGATTATAAAAAAGATAAAAGGTGGATTTGCAATTGGAGAACTTGCTTTTGTAAGATATGGTAAGTGTTTAAAGGGAGAAGTAAATATAGATGGAAAACTTGAAGAATGGAATGAGAATAAATGGATAAATGTTGGAGAAAGATTTCAGGTTGGCTGGCCTGATTACATTGACTATAGGAAAAATATAGATGAATGTTATACAAAATGGGCTTTTAAAAGTGGTGAGAAAGGATTATATATTGCTATAAAAGCAAAAGGTAAAATTGTTGGAGATTCATTTATAATATTTTTTGATTCAAGAAATCCAGAAGAATTTGGGAAAGTTGGAAGATATTACTGGGTAAATGGGAAAATTGGAAGTAATGGTAATGTTTATTTATCAAAAGGGGAAATAACAAAGCAAAGAGTAAAAATGAAAGGTATCTGGAAAGAAAAAGGTGATAAATATAATATTGAGATTTTTATTCCATATAATCTTTTTGAAAAAGAAAATTTTCCAGAAAGTAAAGAACTGGGTGTTTCTATATGGTGGAGACATTATACAAATAAAAATGGAATAACAAATATTTATTGGTCAGAAGTTGGTCATCCATGGAATCCAAGATGGTATGGCGTTATAAAACTTGTTGATAATCCATTGGAAAAATTACCTTATATGGTGAGGATACGATGAAGAAATTTCCATTTAAAGCGTTTTTATGGGGAATTGTCTTTGTTGTATTTATTTCCTATGTTGACCCTATTTTTTTAAATGGTTTAACCGCTGATTTTATTGGCGGATTTGCAATTTTATGTTTATTTTTCATCATAGTCTTTTTAAATCCTGTTTTAAAGTTAATAAAGAAGAATTTTTCTCTCAGTCAATCCGAAATTTTACTTATCTTTATAATGTGTTTAACTGCATGTGTTATTCCTTCATGGGGATTGATGGCTAATTTAATACCAATAATAAGTGGGTTTAAATATTATGCATCTCCAGAAAATAGATGGGAAGAATTTGTAATTCCAAATATAAAGAAATTTCTTATTCCTCAGAACATAGAGAAAATAAGAATGTTTTTTGAAGGTGTACCTAAAAATTATAAATTTCCTTATTCAGAATGGTTTTTACCCCTTTCTTTTTGGTTTTTATTTTACATTATACTTTCCTTCTTTTTTATATGTATAGCAGTCATTTTTAGAAAACAATGGGTAGAAAGGGAGAGACTTATTTTCCCTGTTGCTCTTTTGCCAGTTGAAATCACAAAATATAGAGAGAACGAAAAAATTCCATCTCTTTTAAAGAATCCTTTTTTCTGGATTGGTTTTTCAATTCCTTTTCTCTACTCTATGGTTGTTATTTTGAGATGCTTTTTCCCATACATCCCAAACGTTATATTGTGGAAATCAATTCCTGTATTCAGAAAAACAACACACATTAATTTTGTTCTATCATGGCCAATTTTTGGTTTTTCGTATTTTGTAAATTTAAATGTCTTATTTTCCTTATGGTTTTTACACCTAATCTCAAAAATTCAAACAGGTTATCTCTATATAAGTGGGTATTCTTTACCAGGACATACAGAATGTTTTGATGGTTCGTCAGCAGTAACAACATATCAGGGAGCAGGAGCTGTAATTGTATTTTTCATTTTTTTAATCTGGCAGGCAAGAAGACATTTAAGAGATATTTTCAAGAAAGCAGTTTATAATTCAAAGGAAATAGATGATAGCGAAGAAATTTTATCTTACAGAATCTGTTTCTTTGGTTTTTTAATTTCCCTGATTTTACTTCTGTTTTTCTTTTCTCTCATGGGAATGCCCTTTTTTGTCTCAATAGTTTTTCTTTTTTATACTCTTGCTACATTTGTTGTTTTAAATAGATTAATATGTCAGGCAGGACTTGGATTTGCTCGTTCACAGTGTCCCCCTGAAAGTTTTACTGCCTATGTTATACCACCTAATTTAGTTGAAAATTCTGGTTATGTGGGTATTGGTTTACAGTATCCGTGGGCAGGGGATATAAGAACAACAATTTTAACGTCAACCCAGCATTCTTTAAAAATTAAAGAAAATACAAGTATTTATCCAAGATATATTTTCTTATCTATTCTTGTTTCAATAATAATTTCTTATTTTGTTTCTGCATATTCACATTTGACAAATGGATTTAAAATAGGTGCTTTGAATAAACATCCGTGGTTTTTTCAAATATTCCCTCAGGTTACTGGTAATTTTATAATTGATAAAATAAAAAATCCTCTCACAAAAGAAATAATTTACTCAAGGTATTTATTTATTGGAGTTGGAGCAGGAGTTATGGCATTTTTAATATTTATGACAACTAAATTTTTATGGTGGCCAGTCCATTATATAGGTTATCCATTCTGTGATAGTTTACCAATAGATAGAGGATGGTTTTCAATATTTCTTGCATATATTATAAAATTACTTATTCTTAAATATGGAGGAGTTCATCTATACAGAAGATTTCAACCACTTTTTTATGGTGTAATAGTTGGAGCAGTTGTTGGGGGTGGTGTGGGAATGATTATAGCAGCAGTAACCCACAATATAGGTGAGGTAGGTGTTTTTTTTGGAATTTAAAAAGGAAAGCAAATGAAAACCTGTATTTATTGGTGAAGGGGCTTATAGAACATTTCGGAATTACAATGGTCATACTTAACGATAGAAAAAAGAAAGAAAATAAAAAGGTTAAAAAATCTGACAACATTGTAAAAACCCAAAAATTGAAAGGAGGAGAGGATGGAGTACAAATATCTTGGAAATTCGGGACTTAAAGTTTCTGTTTTTTCTCTCGGAACAATGACTTTTGGCTATCCAGCAGACAAAGAAACTTCTATTAAAATAATTAACATGGCTATTGATTCAGGGATAAATTTAATTGATACTGCTCATGTTTATCCTATGAAACAGCCGTTTGGAGTTACAGAGGAAATAATAGGAGAAACAATAAAAGGGAAAAGAGACAGTGTTTTTATTGCTACAAAGGTATGGCCAGGTAAAAATTCAAGACAGGAGATAATTAAAGAGGTAGAAGGGAGTTTAAAAAGATTGAAGACAGATTATATTGACCTGTATCAACTTCATGGCCCAAATATTAATATTCCATTTGAAGAGACCATGGAAACGATGGATAGGTTGGTAAAACAGGGAAAAGTCAGATATATTGGTTGTTCAAATTATGATGCCTGGATGCTATGTAAATCATTATGGGTAAGTGATAAATACAATTATGAAAAATTTATTTCAAATCAGGTTGTTTACAATCTTTTAAATAGAAAAATTGAAGAAGAAGTTGTTCCATTATGTATTAAAGAAAATGTTGGAATACTTGTTTACAGTCCAAAAGCAGGAGGAGTTTTAACGGGGAAATATAAAAAGGGAAAAATTCCAAAAGGTTCAAGATATGAAAAAGATAATCTTATGAACGGATATGGAACTGATGAAAATCTGAAAATAGCAGATGAGTTTTGTGAAATTGCAAAAAAAGCAGGATATACACCTTCTCAACTTTCTATATTGTGGGCTTGTTCTCAACCAGGAATAACTTCTGTCATAATTGGTGCCAGTAAAGTTGAGCATTTTAAAGAAGATATGAA
>CAZFVX010000062.1:0-5091 GCA_964522675.1 uncultured archaeon | reverse complement strand
ATTAATATTAGTATTTTTAAAAGTTTTTAAATTTTACTAATGTTAAATTTCAAAAGATAAATTTATATTATTTTAAGAAAACCTTATATATGAAAATCTACTTTGCTACAAAAAATATTGGGAAATTTAATTCTTTAAAAAACATTTTATCTAAATATGGGATTAAATTAACTCAAGTTCCATTAGATTTACCTGAACCAAGAAGTGACAATCTACAAAAAATTGTAAAAGAAAAGATTTTATTTGCTTATGAAAAAATTAAAAACCCTTGCATAGCTTTGGATGGTGGTTTTTTTATTCCTTCATTAAACGGATTTCCAAAAACATACGTTAATTTTGTTTTAAATACAATTGGTATGAAAGGTATCTTAAAATTGGTGGAAGGAAAAGAAAGAAAATGTGAAATATTTCGTGATGAATATCTCAGATGGTTAGAACAGAAATATGGAAGATCTTTTTCAAAATTTAAAGAGTGGATTTTAAAAAGAATGAAATAAAAATTTTTATATGGGGGATTTAATTGGTGTTGATTTAGGCGGAACAAAAGTAAGTGTTGGATTGGTCTCGGGAAAGAAAATTAAAAAATTTATTTCTGAAAAAATCAATCCCAAAGGCTCAGAAAAAGAAATTCTTAATCAGATAATTAGATTAATAAGGGATTTATTTTCAGATAAGGTTTTAGCGATTGGTGTTGGCGTTCCCACAATTGTTGATGTGAAAAAGGGAATTGTTTATGAAACGACGAATATACCCTCTTGGAAAAGAGTTCCATTGAAATCGATTCTTGAAAAAAAATTTAAAGTTCCCGTATTTGTTAACAATGATGCTAATTGTTTCGCTTTAGGTGAAAAATATTTTGGGAAGGGAATAAAATACAAAAATTTAGTCGGGCTTATTATTGGAACTGGTTGCGGTGCGGGAATAATCATAAATGGGAAACTTTATACGGGTCATAATTGCGGTGCGGGAGAATTTGGAAAAGTTGAATTTAAAAACAAAAACTTTGATTATTATTGTTCTGGCCAATTCTTTAAGGGTGAATATTCAATTTCAGGAGAAGAACTTTATGAAAAGGCAAAAAGGGGAGATAAAAAAGCATTAAAAATATTTGAAGAATACGGAAAAAATCTTGGGAAGGCGTTATCGGTGATTGTAAATTCTATTGATCCCGAATGCATAATTCTTGGTGGTTCGGTAAGTAAGGCGCATAAATTTTTTTGGAAAACAATGAAAAAAAGCTTAAAAGAATCTGTTTTTAAGAGATGTTATTCAAGATTAAAAATTAAGGTTTCTGAAAAAGAAAACATAGCGATTCTTGGTGCAGTTTCTCTATATTATCAATACTTTACTCCTTAATTTTTTGATATATAACAACTATTTCGCCAGGTATTAAGAACCCACCACCAGGAGTTTTAAATGGGCTAAAGTGATTATTTAATTCTTTTGATAATTCCTCATAAACCTTTTTAAGACCATAGGTAGATGGGTCTGAAAAAACATCACCATCAAAACTTATTACATAACCACCTAATTTAAGTTTTTCAAGATACGAGGTATAAAAATTTTCAGAATCTTTACCACCAATCACCCAATTATGGAATTTTAAAACCAATGTATCGTAACTTCCTAAATTTTGTGGAAACTCATAAGCATCGCCATTAATAATTTTAATTTTTCCTTTTATTTCTTCTTCTTTTCCTTTTAATTCTGGTATTTTTTTAAATAAATCATTATTATCTATATGAGCAAATATCGATTCTTTATTTATTTCTTCTTTAATATCTATCCCAAAAAACCTTGAAACCGATTCAGGAATAGCTGGTATATAATCCAATCCACATGCTGGATATACAATATCTCCAAGATTAATCTCTTCGCCTATTATAAGAACTTTGTCAACATAATTTTTTAATAGAAGTTCATGATGACGATTACTAAAATCAGTAGGTGGATGTATCCAATAACCTGCTTTAAATTCCTCATCAGGATTTTTTAAATAAAAAATTATGCGATCATATTCATTTAAAAATATTTTAATTTCTAAAAAATTAAGACCTAGTTCTGGCATTCCAAAAGTTATTTTTGGGTTTTTTAATCCCATATTTTCTAACACTTCTCTTATTTGTTTTTCATATTTTTCAGTTTGAGTGGAAAACAAATTATATACTTCTTTTATTTTCTCATGGGTTAAATTACAAATTTCATTCAAAACTGGCTTTAATTCTTTACAAGCTTCTTGAGCAATTTCTTTAATTCTTTCAAATTCTTCAGAATCAGGAATTTTTACATTAGTTTCTTCTAAATACTGTTTAAATCTTTCTTCTATCTCAGCTATTCTTTTTTCTATTCTATTAAATAATATTTCTGATTTCATAATTACTATTTAGTAATTACTATTTATAAATTTTACTCAACAAAATTATTTTAACAAAAAACAGAAATATATAAATATGATACTATTATTTTACCTTTTACTAGTTATTTTACCCATAATAACTTTTTTAGCTATTGACTCAAAAGATTTGCTTTATTCAATTATATTCCTTTCTGCCGCATCCTTGACTCTGGCTTTACTTTTCTTTTTACTCCAGGCTCCCGATATTGCAATCACAGAAGCATCCGTTAATGCTGGTTTGCTTACTATAATTTTTTTACTCGCATTAGAAAAAACTAAGAGGGAAGAATGAAAAGAGCAGTTGGTTGGATTTGTTTGGGAATAATAGCATTTTACTTATTTTTTTCAGTTGCAGAACCAATGTTTGCTTTTTGGCCTCAAAAGATTTCAAAT
This sequence comes from uncultured archaeon, assembly GCA_964522675.1. GTDB lineage: Archaea > Aenigmatarchaeota > Aenigmatarchaeia > QMZP01 > CAZFVX01 > CAZFVX01. Next base: position 2,303 of record CAZFVX010000062.1, on the reverse strand, counting down.
TTTTTTCTCATAAGTGGATGGAAACCATTAAAAGCAAGTAACACAGTAGCTACAATTGTTTGGGAATACAGGGCTTATGATACTTTGGGAGAAGAATCGGTTTTATTCTCTTCCGTGGTTGGGATTTTTGCTCTAGGAATGGGCTTGGTTTTTAAGGAGAGGAAGAAAAAATGAATATAATAATTAAAACTGTAACTAAAATTGCATTTCCAATAATTTTAGTTTTTGGAATCTATATTATTTTGCACGGTCATTTAACACCCGGAGGAAGCTTTCCCGGAGGAGTAATAATTGCTGGTGGTGTTGTTCTTTTTACATTGGCTCATGGAATTTATAAGGCAGAAAAAGAAATTAAAAAATCCTTTTTAGATTTTTTAAAGGCATTAGCGGGAGAAATGTTAATACTATTGATATTGCTTGATTTTTTTATAATAACAGAATTAGTACCAACTCAGAAATTATTTAGCTTTTGGTCGGGGGGAGATTTATTATTTTTTAATATATTTGGGGGGATTATGGTATCTACCGCTTTGATATTAATTTGGTTTGTGATGGTGGAAAAATGATAATGGAAAGTTATTTAACTTCAATATTCCTTATATTGCTTGGTTTGGGTTGCATAGTTTTTAAGAAAAATTTAATTAAAAAAATAATTGGTTTAGGGGTTTTTAATAACGGTATTCATCTTTTTTTAATAACTATGGGTTATAGATATAATTCCATACCACCCATTTTATCTCCAGAAAACATTAATTCATTCTCTTTACAAGCAGTAGACCCTTTACCCCAAGCCTTAGTTTTAACATCAATAGTTATTAATTTATCTATTACGGCTTTGGGGTTAATGATATCTGCTTGGACATATAAAAAATTTAATACATTAGACACGGATTTGATTAAAAATTTAAGGGGTTAAAAATGATAATTTATGCACTTCTTGTGTTATTATTTGGTGCCTTTATAACACCTATTTTACACTTAAAATTTGAGAAATTAAGAGATTTATTTCCAATTTTTATGATTATAATTTCATTTTCTTTAATTTTAATTTCAGCGCCATCAATTTTTTCTGGAAAAACTTATACTTATCATCTTTCTTTATGGGTTCCTCCAATAGGAATTGTTATTGTTGTTGATTCCTTTTCTCTTTTAATGGCATTAATTATTACAGGCACTGGTTTATTAGTTGGATTTTTTTCTATTGAATATATAAGAGAGAAATTAAATGAATATTATACGCTTTTATTATTATTTTTGGCAGGAATGCTTGGGGTTGTAATAACAGGAGATTTATTTAATATGTTTGTATTTTTTGAAATAATGAGTGTTGCCTCCTATGGTTTGGTTGTTTGGGAAAGAAAGAAAGATTCTTTGGAAGGTGGATTTAAGTATCTAATAATAGGTTCTTTAAGTACATCATTAATTTTATTGGGCGTTGCCTTGATTTATGGGTTAACCGGTAGTTTAACCTTGGCTGATATCGCAACAAAAATTTATTCAGGTTTTACTTTTAATTCTGCTTTAGCTTTGCTATTGACTGGATTTTTTATAAAATCCGCAGTAATTCCCTTTCATGCATGGAAGCCGGATGCAATTTCAGGAACAGTTGAACCAATAGCGGGTTTATTTTCAGGGGTTTCGGTAGCGGTGGGGGTTTATTGTGTTTTTAGAATTCTTTCACTTTTTGGATTGTTTGGATTTTCTTTACTAATAATTAGTTTGGGTTTAATAAGTATGATAGGTGGCGCGGGATTAGCTTTTGTTCAAAATGACCTAAAAAGGTTGCTTGCATATTCTTCGATCTCTCAAATCGGTTATGTTTTATTGGCTTTTGGCTTAGGGGATTTAGGTGTTTCTGCTGGAATATTTCATTTATTCAATAACGCACTTGCAAAGGTTTTGTTGTTCTTGACAATTGGTGTAGTTTATTTTCAAACCGGTTTAACGGATATAAATAAAATAAAAGGTTTGGGTAAGGATTTAAAGATACCTATGTATTGTTTCTTTTTAGGTTTATTATCTGTTTCGGGAATTCCGCCTTTAAACGGCTTTGCATCAAAATGGTTAATTTATTTGGCCACTTGGAAAGTCACACCCGTATTAACAGCACTTGCAATTATTATTTCGGTGATAACTTTGGCATATTATTTAAAGGCATTCTCAATCTTTCTAGGTCCAAAAAATATTAAGATAAAGAAAAAAACATCTAAAATCTTATTAGTTCCCATAATCTTACTTGCCGTTCTTTGTTTATTTTTCGGAATTTTCCCTCAAACGGCAATGGCTTTTATTGAACCCGCAAG
>CAZFVX010000061.1:0-5116 GCA_964522675.1 uncultured archaeon | reverse complement strand
AAGATTATTTCTAATGCTTGATCTAACATTTCTTGTGCCCTGCTACCCGCTTGATATTGCGAGTCTCTTAGTAATCTTAAAGCCTCAGCAAACTCCTCATTTTCGGTTTTCCATTTTGCTACATATTCTGTAATTGCTTCATTAGCAGAATAATATTTTCCCATTTCTATATCCCATATTAACCTCCTTAAATTCCAGGCAAGAACTCCAGAGGTATTTGAGGCAGCAAATCTTAAAGCGTTTTCTAAATTAGGTGAAACTCTCATTGCAATAACCATATATAAAACAGCCAAAATTATTTGAGAACTTAATTGAATTCTTAATCTTTTAACAAGCTGTGAAGGATAAATGTAAGCATAATAACCTAGAATTAAACCAGAAACTAAAGTTATAAGTAAAATTTGAGGTGGTAAGCCAATTATAATAAAAAAGCTTGCTAAAAAAATAGAAAGAAATATCGTTAGAACGGCTAAAGACATCACACCCGTAGGTGTTATTCTTAAATCACAAAAATTTATTTCTTTCTGTAACTTTTCATAACCATCTTTTCCTGGTTTTATGTTTAATAGTTTTTCAGAAAAATTTGCTAATTTTTCATATAAAGTTAATTTTCCTTTTTCCCTTTCCTTAAAAATTTTGTATTCCCTTGACGCTATTTCTATTTTTTCTTTTTCCTCTTCTGGGACATAAACTTTTTTATAATATTTTTCCAGAAATTCCTTAAGTTTTCGTTTTTCTAATTCTTCTTTTTCTTCTTCTTTACTTTTTTTCTCCTTCTTGCCAAAAATCCCCATATAATAATTTTATTTTACCCTGCTTATATTTTTCTAATGTTCATTGGTGATTATGAAAAATAGAATTTAATTTATTATTTATTCACAAAATTATATATTTCTTTTAAAAAATTTTCAATTATGCTTATTTTTTTAACAAAATTAAAAAGTTGTTTTTTATTTATCCTATAATATTGATGCGCAATAAGATTTCTATAGTAAATAAATTTAAAGAAATTTAATTTTGTATTTTCACTAATTACTTTCTTTTGATAAAGAATTTCAAAAATATCTTTGTATGTTATTGGCAAACCAAACTCACATGCAGAGATAATTTCATTCCCTAAGTCAATACAACGATTAAGTATAGAGAACATAATCATAGAAATAGCATAAAAAGTTTCTTTATTCACAAGATTTTCTTCTTTTCTTATTTTAAATTCTTTTAAGTCCTCTATATATCTATTAATGTCATCTTTTATTTTTCAAGTTTTTCCAAATCAAATTTACACTTCATATTTCATACCTAATGCCTTTTTATAATATCTTTTTATTATTGGTTTGAAATCTAAAAATCTGCTTATCGTTTCACTCCTTAAAGAAGAAAGGAATTTTTCATCCCTAACAAGTATTTTTTTTCCTTCTTTAAATATTCTTATTTGTATGTTTATTGGTAAATCCCAAAATAAACTTAAGTTTATTTTTTCTGAGGAAACACTACTTATTTTAGCTTTTAAATCTTCATTTATTTTATCAGTAATCACACAAATATCAATATCAGAAATTGGGGTTGCCCTTTTCTTTGCTACAGAACCGAAAAGATAAACTGCTTTTATTTCTTTAATATCTTTTAATTGTCTTATTATTTTCTTAAATTCATTTTGAAGATCCATATTTAAATTTACTTTCGAAGTTTAATAAGCTTACGTCTTCTTTAATTTTTTTAAATTCAATTGGTTAGATATCAAATCCTTGTATTCATTTCTTTTTTGTTTTTGAAAATTTTAATAAATGGACATTTAGAAAGATTAAAAGAAACTAACTATAATAAAATAATATGAAAATAATAGAATTGAATTCCAAATACATAAAGGGGTTGAACGATTTACTGAACTCAATTATGGATGAAAACATATTTACCGCGAATGAGAAAAAAACGCCGGAAGAACGCAAAAAATGGTTTAATAATTATGAAAAGGAGAGGAAGAAAGGGAATACCGTTGTTTTTGTCAGCATAGAAAAAGATGAAATTATAGGTTCTGCTTCTGTAATTCGCCAAAGGGGAAAAAGAAATCATGTTTGGGAAATCGGTTATCAAGTCAAGAAAGAATATAGGAATAAAGGAATAGGTTCTCTTTTAGTGAATAGGATTATAGAATTTTTAAAAGAAAATAAATGTGAACAATTAATTGCTTGGGTTTCTGAAACAAACACAGCATCCATAAATCTATTGAAGAAATTTGGTTTCCAAAAAGTTGGAGAAATCAAAAAAGGTGTGAAATTGACAAAGGATAAATATTGTAATTATTTATTGTTTCAAAAGGAGATAAAATGAAAATTTCCAAAAATTTTAAATCCGAGTAACACTAAAATATTTAATTATGATATTTAAAACTAATTCTATTACTTTGTTTAAAGGGATTTTGTATGGATAAAATAAAAATTCTCGGTGCGGGAGTTTCGGGTTTAACTGCAGCCATAACATTAGCAAAAGCGGGGAAAGAAGTTGAAATTTACGAGGCGGGAGAAAGACCTAATCAAAGATTTGATCATGCGGTTCATGCTTTTAGAAATTATGGTTTTGAATCGGGGACTGTGGAAAAATTAAGCAAAATAGTGAAATTACCTCCTTTAAAGGAGTTTTACAGGGTTTTTAAATTTTCTCCTTCTTTAAAGAAATGTGAAATTCATTCTAAAGAAAAACCAATATTTTACTCTTTTTTAAGGGGGGAAAGCAAAAAATCCATAGACCAGGTTTTACTTAAACAAGCACAAGATTTGGGTGTTAGAATTTTTTTTAATAAAACAATAAAGAAATCTGAAGCGAATATAATTGCTACTGGAGCTAAAAGAATTGATGGAATTGCTTATGGCTTTTTCTTCAAGGATTTAAATATAGAAGATGCAGTTTATACTTTTTACGATAACAGATATGCTTTACATGGTTATGCTTATATTCTTCCTTATGACAAGAATTCGGGGGATGTAGTTACAACCGCTTTTTGTTGTAGAAATGAATTTCCTTTAATAAAAAAATTTTATTTTAAAATGCTTAAAATAAATAAAGTTATTTCAAACGCAATAGATGGTGCCGAAAAAGTTTGTGAAGTGATTGGCGGTGGTAATTTCGATGTCCCATTTTCCGCAAATAATAATAATCAATATTATGTTGGTGAGGCAGCTGGGTTTCAGGACGGTTCTAAATGTTTTGGAGTAAAATTTGCAATTCTTTCGGGTTTCCTTGCAGCAAAATCAATTTTAGAAAATAAGGATTACAATGAATTATGGAAAGAGGAATTCAAAAGGGATTTAGTTTATTATTTTAAAAGAAGAATTATTTATCAAAGAATGGAAAATAAGGATTTTGAAAAAATGATTAAAAGATTAGGTGAAAAAATAAGTTTAGAAGAACATGAAGAAAAAAAGAAAGAAGAAAATCCAAAAATATTGGATATAGCTTATCCTTTTTACTTATTAAAATGGAAACTGTTTAGAGAAATTTAAGATAATAAATTAAAAATAATATTATGAAAAATAAAATTTTAAATTTTATATATTTTTTAACTCATTCTAATTTATACTTATCATTTGGGACTCTTCTTTCTGGATTTTCTACTTATTTAATACTTTCTTTACCTGTTGATTTTAAGGTTTTATTAATCCTTTTTCTTGGTGTTTTTTCTTTTTATTTAATGAACAGATATTGGGAATTAAAAGAGGATGAATTAACTTATCCCGAAAGGACAAAATTTTTAAAGAGGAGGAAAAAACTGCTTTTATTTTTAATTATTTTTTGCTATCTTACTACTTTAATTTTAGCTTATCTTAAAAGTTTAAATGCTGTATTTGGTGTTTTCTTTGTTACTATGTTAATAGTTAGTTATACCATTAGAATAAAGGGAATTCGCTTAAAAGATTTTTTTGTAATTAAAAACTTAACTATATCATTTGCTTGGGGGTTTATTTTTACTTTCTTTCACATTTCAGAAATCTTAAATTTTAATTTAGCTTTTTTCTTAACTTTCTTTTTCCTTGGCGCTTTCACATTCATAAATACAGTAATATTTGATATGAGAGATGTTAAAGGTGATGAAGAGAATAAAATTCAAACTATTCCTGTTAGATTGGGTTTAGAAAAGAGCAGAAAAATAATTTTTGCCTTAAACAGTTTATTATTATTTTCTTTAATTTTAATTTGGTTTTACAATTTAATTCCTTATTCTTTTATTTTGTTTTTAACTTCACTTTACCTATATTTACCGATTTATTTATCTAAAAAAGAAGATTTACATTTTGTTGCTGATGTTTTGGGTGATGGGTGGATAATTTTTTATGGATGTTTAGGCTTAATTTTGTGGTTGATATGAGAGTTAAAGATAAAATTGTTTCGTGGTTCATAAGAAATGTTATTTTACCTAGACAAGAAAATATAGATATTTCTGGATATATAACAGAAGAAATTACAGAGGAAGGAAAAAGGTTTAAGATAAGAGATATTGGTTTACCAGAAAGTTTATTCATTGATTTAGAAAGACTAATAAATAAAAAATATAAAGAAACTGGATGTAAAATCCTTTATTCTATAGGCAAAAAATTTTCTTATAGATATGGTATTATATTAAACTTACCTACTGTAAAAACTATCCCAGAAAAGAAATTTATTTCTTTTACTAACTTTTTAATCAGGTATTTAGAAGCTGTATATGCCAAGAGAATTTCTTATGAAATGAGTATTGAAGAAGGTATATTAAAATTGTATATGGATTGTTATATAGTATGTTCTAAAAATGGGTTAGGATATATTATGACCTCAGGAAGAATGAATGGAATTTGGGCATATGCTTTACAAGATTCAACGGTAGAAGGGGTTCAAATTAAATGCCAAGGTAAGGGCGATGCTGAGTGCGAAGTGATTTGTGCACCCGCTAAGGTTTTGAAAAAAATGGGATTAAAGTTTTTTGAGGAAAGAAATTTGGAGGGTTTAGAATTGGATAAAAAATATTTGGAAATTAATAAAATAAGACCTACAAAATATGCTAAGAACTCCTTAAAAAATTTAATTGACTCTGGATTTTTTGAATATAAACATGGAATAATAAGTTTTAAAGGTGAAAGGTTTTTAA
>CAZFVX010000060.1:0-5148 GCA_964522675.1 uncultured archaeon | reverse complement strand
ATCTGTGAATGCTATTTTTTCTCCTTTGGCACCAGATAATAATGGGAATACATCTATTTGAGATGCTGAACCCCATGTCATTCTAAGTGTGTCGTTATTTGTGCCACCTATGTTAATTGTATATGTTTTTCCATCAATTATCTTTTCTCCGGTACAACCGCTAATAGTTGCGGTATAAGTTGTTCCTGAGAAAACGTCTTTTAAGTCTACCTCACCATCACAGGCAGAGTCTACATCTATATCAGTTATTTGTAACAAGTGACTGAAGTCGCCTTGGCTTATAACTATATAATCTTTTTCTGATGCCGATTCGTTTTCGACAACGTGAATCGTTCTTCCACTTCCGTCTGCTAATTCTAAAGTTGTTCCAGTTGATGAAGGTTGTGAATCATAACCAAATGCTATTGTTTTTGTAACTCCTTTATCGTTTGTAAATGTAACCACTGCCGATTTTGTTCCTGAAGTTTTAACTTCTATCACGCTCCAGGAGGCTGTGTCTGTTAAGGATGGTGTTGATGGACCTAAGGAAACTTTTATTGTTCCAAATATAGGGTCCACATATGGTGAACCTTCAATTATGTAATCTTCATCAGCATCTTGTGCTGCTACCGCTATATCAATCTCTGAAATAGCATTTGTTCCTTTAATTGTTACATTTGTATTATCTACAGATTCCTCTTCGTCACCAAGTTTCACTGATTTTCCATGTTCTAAAATTATTTTTTGAGAACCAACGCTTAATTTAATAGAGTTTTGTGTTTGATCATCACTACTTATGTAATAAACTTCATCCAAATGCACATTTAATCCTGAGACTTTTGCACTTGGACTACTAGTAGTTAAGGTTCTCATCTCATCGTTTACTTGAACTACTGCCTCACTTGAACTACCACTACCTTTATATGTAACTGTATATGTTGTTCCACCTATTGTTACTGTTTGAGATTCTCCTCCAGAAAGGTAAAGTGTTTGTGCACTTCCGTATAATATTAATTTTGTATTTGTTGAGCCAGAAGCTATTGATAAGTCTTTTCCAAATAATGTAATTGAACTTCCTGGAACATCGCTATCTGATACATTTAATTCATCTTGGAATACTACTTTTAATGTGTATAACGGACTACTTACACTTGTTCCTATATCAATATATGTTGCTGGGTCTGTATCAGAATCATCATCGTAATCTCCGCCTGATATTGTTCTTGAACCAATAGCAATGTATTGGTCATAATCATATTCTGTTCCACCTTTGTCTGTAACCGTTCCTGAAGCTAATAATGTTGGTAAATCACTTGCTGTTAATGTGTCTTTTGCTTTGTTAATAGCATCTCCACTATATAATTTTGTATTTGTTGTTGATAAGTCTGCTCCATTTGAAACTGTTGCCGTAGCGGCTGCTGATGGACATGTTACCGTTTGGGTCACATAAGAACCTAATCTTGCAGCCAAATCCGCTGCTGCAATTGTATCTATGCTTACTGAATTTCTACCTACTACTATGTAAGGTGCTGTTGTGTCTGATACGAAAGCATCGAGTCCCTGGTCAAGTGTTACTGCAAAGGCACCAAATGCTAGCATGGTTAATGCTAGCAAGGTTCCCATACTCACTATTGCAAATTTTTGCATTTCCATTTTTTTACCTCATTTTATTTTGCTCTAAAATAGAGCAAAAACTAATATTTTTTTAATTAATATTTAATCGAGGGTATATTTAAAATTTCGGTGAAACAGTTTCAATGCATGTTATTTTTTATTATTCAAATCCTTTATTTTTAAAAAATAAGACCAAATATAGCTTTTAATTGTTCCAAACGGAAGGATTGATACTTTTTATTCCTTTTCCGTCCTTAAAATAACCTTATTTGTTCTTCCCAAGGATTTTACTTCAATAATTCCCCTTTCTTTAAGGTTTTTTATTATTCTTGAAACTTTTGCTTTAGAAAAGCCCGATTCCCTAACTAAGGTTCTTTGAATAACATTGCCGCCATGCTTATTTATTAAATCAACAATTTTTTTCTCGTCTTCCATTAAAATCTTTGCTATAATTTCTCCCTTTTCTTTTTTAGGAGTTTTTTTCAGAAAGAATACAATTCCAATCATAGTAGTTATTATTATAATAGTTAAACCGGTAACTAAAATTTGATATGAGAAATAACCTGGCGGCACTTCATATAAAACAGAAAATATTAATTTATCTCCTGGTTTTAGATTTTCTTTTTCCCAATAAATCATTATATGCTTTCCATCAGTAAAAGTATTTCCGTCTAAAGGATAAAACGGTTTAGTTTCATTTGTAATATTTCCCGCTAAAACAGATCTTTCGGGTAATTTTATAAGAATAAAAGACCTGTCAATATTTTCTGAAACATCATAATTAATTTCAAACTTATAGTTATTGCCCATTCTTTTTATTGCGTTTCTAATGTCAAAATTTAATTTTACAGTGCTATTTCCCTTTTTCATGCCAGAAAAATCACAAGAGATTTGAGTTCCCCATGGTTTTTCTATCGGTCTACAATTTACATCTCCAAAACTTCCTTCTGCTTTTAAATTATAAACCTTAAAATAAACTTGATAATCCAAATGAGTTACAGGATATTTAAAAATTAATACAAGAGTTGAGTGAACAGTTAAATTTTCATAAATATTATTTTCTATTCCATAATATTGTAAAGGAACGGCTAAACTTAAGGGACAAAAAAACATCAAACCTATAAAAAATCCAAATAATATTTTAAATTGTTTCATTTAATAAAATTATAAATTAAAGTTTTAAAAATAAATGGAAATTTATGCAAAAGTTAAAAACCTGTAATATTTGCAAGAAAAAATTTAGGGCGGTGCTACCAGGAAGGCTACAAATAGTTAAAAGAAAGGAAAAAGGGAAAGTAGAGATTTGGATTTGTCCTAAATGCGCGCCGTTAGTTAAGGAAAGATTAAAAGACTTAAAAATATTATTTTAAGGGGTAAAATGTTAATTGGTGGAATATTAGATATGTCAACTGTGGATTATCCAGGTAAAGTTTCATCAGTAATATTTACATGTGGTTGCTCTTTTAGATGTCCATTCTGTCATAATTATAAATTAGTTTTACCAGAATATTTTGAAAACTGCAAAGAAATGAGCCCAGAAGAAATTTTAAATAAAATAAAGGGATGGAAAGATTTTATTGATGCCGTTGTTTTCACTGGTGGAGAGCCTTGCTTACAAAAACCTGAAGAATTAGTTAAAATTTTAAAGGGGATTAAAAGTTTGGGGCTGGGTGCAAAATTTGATACAAACGGGTTTCATCCAGAATGTGTTAAAAAAATTTTACCTTATGTAGATTATTTTGCAATTGATATAAAAGCAAAATTAAATCCCAAAAATTATGGAAAAATCTCTGGAAAACCAGAATTGGGAGAAAAAATAATTAAAAACTTAATGGAAAGTTTAAAAATTATAAAAAAATCAGGTAAAATTTTAGAAGCAAGGACAACGGTAATTCTTGGTTTAAATGATTCTAAAGAGGAAATTAAAGAAATTGTGGAAAAAATAAAGGATTATGCTGATATTTATTCTTTACAAGAATTTAGAAGCGAAGGCGGAACATTAGATCCAAAATTTAAAAACATTAAATCCCTTCCCAAAAACCATTTATTAAATTTAGGAAAAATTGCAAAATCCTTGGGAATTGAAAAAGTTTATGTGAGAACAATTTCAGAAGAAAAGATAATTACTTAAATTTAATTATTTAATAAATAGAATAAAATTTTAAGGGTTTTTATATGGCAAAGCAAAGGTTTCCCGAAGCCGAGGCAAGATTGTTTCACAGAGTATTTATTTGTATGAAGTGTGGAACAAAAATTAGGGCCGATTTAGCTAAAGTTAGGGCTAAAAAGGTTAATTGTAGAAAGTGCAGATCTAAAAAATTAAGACCAATCCATAAAGAACCCAAGGGTTGATATGATATCTTATTTAAAACTTTTAAGAATTTTAAATTGTTTAATTGCGTCTTTTGGTGTTTTTGTGGGTAGTTTAATCGTGTTTTTTTATAATAAATTTAACTTTTCATTTGAATATTTTTTAACTATTTTATTAGCTATGTTTGCCGTTTTTTTAATAACTGGCGCCGGAAATTCAATAAACGATTACATTGATGTGGATTCGGATAGAATTAATAAGCCAAACAGGCCAATACCTTCGGGAAGAATATCAAGAAACTCTGCTTTGTATTTTTCTTTATTTTTATTTTTAATGGGAATTCTTTTATCTGGCTTTATTAACTGGGTTTGCTTTTTTATAGCACTATTTAACTCATTTCTGTTAATAATTTATTCGTTTAATTTACAAAATAAGGCCTTTTTAGGGAATGTTGTTGTTTCTTATTTGGTTGGTTCAACTTTTCTTTTTGGTGGAGCGGCACTGGGTTCTTTAAGCTTGCCTTTAATACTTATGGTTCTTGCATTTTTTTCTAATTTAAGCAGGGAAATAGTTAAGGATTTAGAAGATATAGAAGGGGACAGGAATCATTTCTTTAAAAGATTCGTCTCAGGGATTAAAATCTCAATAGCGGAGAGGTTTAAACTTACAAAAAGCGGGATTAAAATGAGGTATGGGGTTAAAAAATCGCTTTTATTTGCCGAATTGAGTTTATTAATCGCCGTTTTTCTTTCGCCAATGCCATATTTTTTAAAAATATTGGGGTTAGGTTATCTTTTACTTTTAATACCAACGGATTTAATTTTTCTTTATTGTGTTTTAAAACTAACGAAAAGCAGAAAAAAGAAGGATTTTACTCATGTTAGTAAAACAATAAAAATCGGTATGGTCTTTGCTTTATTAGCGTTTATCTTAGGGGTTTTAGTTTAAACAAAATTTTTAAATTTAACTTAATTATTTTAATACATAAAATTTCAAGGGATTTTTATGGGCCAATACAAGTATGTAACTAATAGGATATTAGCAAATAAGAAAGGTGAAGAAAAGGGAAAAATAAGAGTTTTAGTTAAAATAAATTCGGATATAGCAGAAGTAGATTATGTTTGCCCAGAATGTGGGTTTTCTGAGCACATAGAAAAAGAATGGAAAAGACCTTTTTCAGTAAAGTGCTCAAAGTGTGGGTTTTTAATGAGAATCCCAAGATTAAAGGATAAGAAATAATTATT
>CAZFVX010000059.1:0-5185 GCA_964522675.1 uncultured archaeon | reverse complement strand
TTTAGTCTGAAAAGGCTGAAATAAGTCTCTTTTTAAATAATTAAATCTTGGGTTTTTAAAAATAAATATTTAAGAGAAGATCCACGGAAAAAACAATTATATTATATTTGAAATATCTGATTTCTTTATTCCTATATATTCTTTTTTAAGTGGTTTATCATTTGGTAGAATATATAATGTAATTGAGTCTTGATTTTTGTTTATTATTTCCTTTAGTCCGATCTTCACCTTTTCAAGCATAGATTTTGTTAACTCTCCTTCAAACACTGAATTTTGAACCCAATGAAGATATTGTCTAAGAAATTGGCAAACTTTATTTACTCTTTCGATAGATACATCATAAACTATTATTACATACAAATTACCACCAAATTACAAAAGATTTATATCTTTTAATTTCTAATAAATGTTTAATTAATTTATAACACTCCAATCTGATAAGGCGTTGGAAAGAGACATTTCTTTTTAATTCTCTATGTTTTATTGTTGTTTTAAGTTTTTCATTATAGTGCTGAAGAAATATTTTTTTACCTTTCTCGGTTAAAAGTACGAAATTTAAATCCTTTACAAAATGTTTCTCCTGTATGATTTTTTTGTTAATCAATTTAAAAATCACCCTATCTACAAGCAACGGTTTAAATATTTCTGCTATATCCAAGGCCAATGAAAATCTCCTTTCAAATGGTTCATGCAAATAACTTATTGTAGGATTTAATTGGGTATTATAAATTTCTGTTAGGACGGTAGAATAAACCAAAGAGTTTCCAAAACTTATCAAACAATTTATCATATTTTCAGGTGGTCTTCTGCTCCTTTTATTAAAATGAAACTCTTTTGGAAATATTTTATTAAAACTTTGATAATAAATATCCCATACATTTCCTTCTATTGCCATAATTTTTTGAATAGTATTTTGCATATTAATTTTTGAAAAAAGAAGTTTTGTATTTTCTATCTCGTTTTTAAGTTCACCTTTTGTTCTTTCATAATATTGTAAATTTTTTATAATATTACTTATACAACCTTTCATTATTTCTTTTGCTATATATATTCTTTTCTCTGTATCCAAATAATATTTAACTTGTTTTACAAGCAAATCTCCAGAAACTAATCTTTCTCTTGGATAAAAACTTCCTTCATAAAATCCATACTTATTAAAAAAATGAATGGGAACTTCATACTTTGCTAAGTAAGAAACTACACCAGATGTAAAACTTATTCTTCCATGAGCATATATTGTATAAATTTTTTCAATTGGTATAATTCTTTTTTCTATTTTCCCTTCTTCATTTTTTCTTATAAAATAAATAGTATTTTGCTTTCTTCTTAAAATACCATTCTTGGTAATATATAGATTAATTTTTGTCATCTTAATCAATTATAATTAATTTTAAAATTTATTTTTCTAACACCAACAAAATTCAAAATAACTACATTTTCTGCAGTATTTTTTATAAACAGGCTTCGGTGGATTTTTAAGAGAAATAATATTCTTAATATCTTTAAGTATTCTTTCTATTTCTCTTTCTTTTTCTTCTGTTAATTCAATCCTAACAACCTTTCTTTGTTTTGGGTAGTCTATTCTTCCCTCAACTTTTTCGATTCCCTTGAGTTTTTTCAAATAGTATATGTAGTAGAGTATCTGATAAATATGGGCTTCTTGAAACTTAGGAGATTTTTTAATATCATGAATGATCACACTTTGATTTTTCTTGATAAAATCTATAGAAATTTTATTATCTATCAGGATATCCTTCTTTATATTCTGAAAGCTGACTTCATTCAGTATTTTTCCTAAAATTACATACTCAGATTCGTGCTCTTGAGTAATTAGATGAGAAAAAAGCCATAGTTGGGTTTTACAATGGATGTAATAGTTAACTTTAACGCCTCCAATAAGCATCTCCTCATCTATTTCTATTTTTTCTTCAGAGTTTTGAGAAAAATTGCTTTGCATTTGAGATTCCATAAATTTTGCCTTTTCGTTTTATTTCATAATTAATCTTCAATTCTACCAATTTCGACAAAATCTCGCCATTTATATGATTCTGAAGAAAATAATAAAGAAACTTGTTTATAATTCCTGAACTTTCTTCTTTATAATTCTTATCTGTGGTGTAAAAGGAGAAAACAAATTTAGAAATACATGGAATATTGTTTTCAGTAAATTCATTATACCAGTAGGATATAAGTCTGTTAAGTTTTGGTAGAATGTAAACCTTTTTCTTCTGTCTTGGTAAAACAAAAATTAACAAAGAGGTTTCATCTGTAATTGTTGGTTCTCTTTTTCCAATAATCTCAGCTACTTCTTCTCTTTTTTTCCAGTCATTCCAGAACTTTGCGAAATATGAGAGAAAAATAAAACCCATTATAAATTCTTTAAAGGGTACTCCTTTAGGTACTTCTAATCTAGAAAGCATCTCATTTATATTTAATCCTGATCTATCTTTTTCAAAGATTAAAAAATTCTCATTTATCAGATATTCCTTAAATTTTTCATTAATTTTTTGAGGCAAGTTAGCTAAATTTAGAATGTATTCCCTGTAATGAACGCCCGTAAGCAAATGATACAACCACCACCATAACTCTTCTTCTCTAGGTTTTTCTTCGGTAATGTAAAAGTTTGGTGCTTGTTCCTTGCTTATTATAAATGGAACTACTAAAGCGCTATAACCTTCTTTTAAAGCCTTTTCAACTATAAATTCACAAATTTCTTTAGTTTTTCCCTCAACTTCCTCAGGCAAAAGTTCTAATTTTCTATCAGGTTTCTTTATAACATATTTCCCTTTTCTGAAGTTTGCCTGTAATAACTTTCTTACAACTGGTAAGCAATATTCCCTATTTATACTCTCGTCTAAAAACTCAAATAAAAGTTCTTTATAGTTCATATTATCCCACCTCTCAACTCATAAAACCCATATTTTTTATCATAAACTTTATCTTTAAAATCAATTATTGGAAAACCTTTTTCCTCTTTTGTTATAACACCTCTTGTCCACCATATTGGAGTAGGGACAGCAACTTCCTTTATTTGAGCAGAGAGTTTTAATTTTTCATTAAACGATAAACCAGAAAACGATTTGGAAAGTAAATTTTCAACATATTCTCTGGTTTCATCCACAATACAATTTTGATGAGGGATAATCATCATTGTAAAACCCTCTCTGTAATCAAGTATTCTTTTTGCTTCCTTATCACCAATTTCTAAAGAAAAGAAAAATTTTAATAAGTCTTCCCAGTATTCCACCTTAACTTTTTTCTTTGCATTTTCTACCTCATTTATAAGTTTCTCGTAAGTTAAAATGTTGTTAAGAGTGTTCAACAACTTCTTCTCATTTTTTAGTCTATTTTCTTCAAATTCTTTGATAATTTCTCTTGCATCATTAAGCTCCTCCTCAGAGTAAGGATATCTTCTCTTATCCTTTCTCTCTGGCTCAAAAATATAGACATTTACACCCTTTGTTTCCTTTCCATATCTGTTCACTCTTCCAAATCTCTGAATCAGTGCTGGTAGCGAAGCAAGTTCTGTAAACATAACATCATAAGATATATCCAAAGAGACTTCACAAACTTGAGTTGCTACAAGGATATGTGGCTTTTTCTTAAACTTTTCAATCCAGTTTTCTTTACTCCTTCTGTGAATGTACATAAACCTTGCATGAAACACAATAAAATCTTTCCCATATTCTAATCCAAATTCTTCTTCAAGTTTTTTACCAACATTTATAGCTTTCTCAACTGTATTAACAATTACAAGCACCTTCTTTCCTTTCCTCTTCTTCTCAACGATTTTCTCCAAATAATTCTCAATATTTTCGTCTATCCATTTCCACATTATCCTTCTCCTTTCTTTATAGCCACCAGAAAAATCTAGAAAGCCCGAACCAGAAATTCCAATATTTTCTTGTAAATACCTTGCTAGAGAATTAGGTAAAGTTGCCGACATGAATAATATTTTCAAATTATAAAATTCCTTATAGGTTCTAATGAAATAGGTTACCAAATAAAGCATTAAAGGATTTAACAAATGAATTTCATCTATTATCAACCCAGAATTTCTGAACATAACTCTCTTCGTATAATATTTCCCTGTTTGCAGAAAAGAAAGCAAAAATTGGTCTACAGTAGTTATAACATAAGGCGTAGTAAAATTTTTAAAGAAAGAGAGCTGAGAAAGCTTTTCTTCATTTTCCTTTATCTCGGTATCAAGGAAATAAAAATATTTTGAAGCCTTTCCATTTACTGCATCATTTAAAGTTTCATAGAATTTGTTAATTGCCGTTATCGTTGGCATTAGGTAAAAGACTTTTACTGGAAATTTTTCAGCAAAGAATAATAATCCGGCCGTGGTTTTTCCCCATCCCGTGTATGCTCTTAATAAAGCAATATTTGGCAAAGAAATCAACATCTTTTGCTCCTTCCATCTCTTTTCATCAATCAAGTTTGAAAAGAAACTTTGAATTATACTACCATTTACTTCCGGTTTTTCAAATTCAAAAGAGATTTTCCCTTCTGCCGAGCACATATCGGCAAGCTTAAACAAACCAAAAACATCAACTAAGTTTATTAATTCTTCCTTTATATTTTCATAAAACAAACCTATCGTATTTTTTAGTTCCTCTTCTGTAACTACCCCAAATACATCTTTTAACGGAAATTCTTTTCCTCTTACCCAAATCTTTTTCTTTGCAAATTTTTCGCTAATTCTTTTTGAAAGTATAGAGTGATGTCTTAAGATTAAAAACTGCAGCAAAGAATTTAGCTGTTTCTCTTCGAAAGAAATTTTCTTCTCAAGTAGGTATTCATAAGAGTGATGAGAATGCCCTTTTTTCTTTCCCAATTCCCAATCCTTATGCAATTTCCCATAATCATGGTATTCGGCCAGAAAATTTGCTATTTTATGATATCTATCCTGAAAATTGTAAAATTCTAAGAAATTTTTTAAAAGCGATTTAACTTCTTCTATATGCTGCCTAATAGTTTTACCTTCGTGACTTAGTTTTTGCTCTGGGGTTGACCATTTGTTTGTCATGCTTTCATACCCTTTTGATATCTATTTGAATATCTCCAAAACCTTTTGATTTATGCCCACCGAGTTTTATTATGGCTTTAAGTCTATCCTCTATTAATTCTTTCAGAATTTTCTCTTTCGCCCAATCTCCAGATACAAGCCATTTATCTCCTT
>CAZFVX010000058.1:1844-5366 GCA_964522675.1 uncultured archaeon | reverse complement strand
AGATAAGAGTCCCAGTAATTTTTTGCTCTTTTTTCATTCATTTATCTTTTCAATCACCAAATAACTACATCTCCTTTGGTTTTAAAGCCTGTCTCAGGGTCATAAAATTCTTTGAGTTGCTCTCTTCCAATATATCGGATCCCTGAGTTTTCTGGGGGAAGATTCTCTTTGGCCTTACTTGTTAAAATTGATATTACATATTGATAAAACTTCCTTTTAATTCTAAGAAATTGAGATTTTCTTTTTATAGGGTCAGCTATTTTAATTATTTTTTGATATTGATCCCAAATATTTGTAGCTTCATCATTCAATTCTACATAAATATCAATTTTCTCACCCCTTTCCTCTATTAGTGCAAATCTTCCGATTTCATCATAATTTAATGTCTTTATTGCATCAAGAAATGCATTCGAAGTATCCTCAGATATTGCTTGATTTATTCTTTTATAATAGGCATTAATGAGCTTCAGAAAATCTTTTTCAGAGATTATAGAATAAGATTCAATAGTTTTTTTTGTGTTATCTATAAGAACAGGATCATAGATGTAAGAATAGAAAAATCTTTTGTTTTTCGCATCTTTAAGCATATAAATTTCTACCTCTCCTAAACTCCTCCTCCAATTTCTATTAGCTCTTCCAGCAGCTTGATTAATACTATCCATTGGTCCCAAGTCTCTAATCACTTTTTCCAAATCAATATCAACTCCCGCCTCTATTAATTGGGTTGATATAATGATCTTTTTGTTAGTTGATCTTTTTATTTGTTCAATTCTTCTAATCCGTTCATATGGGACTACATGGGTAGAAAGGAAATAAACCTCATATCCAAGTTTTTCTGATGGCTCTTTCAGTAATTTAAATAATTCTTCTGCAGCACTAACAGTATTTAAGATAATCATTATACTTTTTTTAGTTTTTTCAAGCTCTGCTACAATATTTTTTCCGAGATCAGAAATAGTCATTTCTTTTTTGATTTTAAACACAATTTGAGTTCTTTCTAAGGCTGCAAAATATTTATCATTATCAATAACAAGCTCTTTAGGATTTTCGAAAATAGCTGGTTGAGTTGCAGTGGAAAGAATAAAATAAGTATTCAGATATTTTCCTATTAATTTAGCAGTTTCTTTAAAAAGAAGCCAGTACTTATGAGGGAATGTCTGAATTTCATCAAGAATGATTATACTTCCAGCAATTTTATTAAATTTTCTAATTGCTCTGTTCTTATTCGAAAATAATGTGTGAAAAAGTTGAACAAAAGTAGTAACAATAATTTCTGAATCCCAGCCTTCGATAAGAATCTCTCCTACCTCTGGTTCATATTCGTCCGAATCTCCCTTATAAACATAATCGGAAAGATGGTGATGGACTAGAAAAATATTTGTTAAAGGAGCTTTCCCGGTCATTGTTTTAAAAATCTCTTCAATTATTTTAGCATTTTGATCAATAATACTGAGAAACGGTAAACAGTATATAATGCGAGGAATATATTTTTTTTCTTTAATAATACGGTTTCTCAATTCCAATGCAAAGGCGAATGAAGTCAGAGTTTTTCCGGACCCAGTAGGAGCAGAAAGAGATAAAATGTGGTCTTCGTAAAGATTAATGTTTTTTACCTGATTCAATACCTTATAATAAATCTCTTCTCTTATTCGATTAATATCATATGCAGGCTTAGCAAAACCTTTTAAATTGCGATATTTTTCAATAATATTTTTGGGAATAGCTTGTCTTTTTGGGTAGGTTCCGATTGTCGCTTCATGTTTATCTGCATCTAATAAAATTGAATAAAAAAGATTAATTAAAAAGTAAGGGCAAATTCCTTTATTGTTTTTTCTTAGCCAAAGTCTAAATTCGAAACTTCTCAAATTCCAGCTTTCAGGTAGAAATTTAAGTTTTTTATAAATTCTCTCCCAATATGGGAGAAATGAGAGATAATCGGAAGGAAAATTTTTTACCTGTTTTCTCAAAATGTCTTCCCTCTCTATTCTTATATCTTCGTAAACGGATTTCAAATCAGTATGATGCCTACGAACCACAATAAAAGAAGAAATTGGCAAAAATTCATAAAAATCACTCCTAAATTTTATATCCTTTAAATATTCCTCAATAACAAAATAAGTTGCAATAGCAGATATAAGGCTATGTTTGTTTTCTGGTAGGTTTTTTAATTTATTTTTTTTATGGGAATCTTTCTCTTTTAAATAATTCTGGAAAAAAGAAGTTGCTTTGCCAATATCATGATAGAGACTTATAAAATAAATGATATCTTTAAGAACTCTTTTTTCTATGGGAAGGTTTAAAGGGAGGGTTTCTATAATAAATTTTGCAATTTTCGCAACATTTTCAAGATGATCTTTTAATGATTTTCCCGGATGTGACCAAATTTCATCATAGCACAATGATGACATCGTTATTCTTCAATTTAAAAGCAAATTTTATCTTAGCTTTTATTGTTTTTCCTTCAATTTCATATAAAACATCTCGGTATTCAGACATAATTCTATTTGGAAGAATTTCAGTGGGGATTATGTCTTTAAAATATTTTTTCCCTTCCTCTGGTTCAAAATCTATTATTTCATCTAAAGGGATAGCGGTGTGCACCTCTGTTTCTTTTTCATTTAGCACTTCTAAAATTTCGACTTCCTCAATAAATTTAAAATTACAGATCAATTCACTAATTCCTAAATAAGGGGTATATACAGATTTATGGTTTCTTAAGAATTCTCTTGTTAAATTATGTATTTTTTCATCATAATGTCGAAAATAAATTCTAAATCTTGGATCTTTTATATATTCGAAAGTGATCTGAGTGCGTCCTGTTAAGTTCCCTCGTTTTATAGGTCTAAAGTAACCGCCTTTAGTATCTATTAGATTTTGTGTTATCCTGACCTTTTTTATTGGATTAATAATTCGGATAGCTATTTCTGCTTTAGATTTAGTCATCGATTCTAAATATTTAATTTTATCTAGTCCAATAATAGCACTTATTAATCCGATAATGGCTGTTCGAGGTGGTATTGAAAATGTTAAAGGCGAGGAGGTGGTGTAAAACTTTTTAAAATGAGCGTAGTCTCCCCATACATCAAATATTAAAAATTTTTCAAACATAATTTAAAAATTCAATTCCTCAAAAGTCATATTTGATATTAAATCAGAAATCTCAATTTCTTTTTCATTTTTCAAAAGTTTTAAATATTTATCTTTTTTGTAACGAATTTTTTCAATTTTATCTTTATTCTCGTCTAATACATTCGCTAATTCTGTTAGGTTGATTTTGAGGTCCGTAATATTTCTTAACTCTTCATCTCTTTTATCTGATACAAGTTTAATTCTCTTATCTAACTCGCCAATATGGTAGTTTTTATCTTTGTATATAACTTGTAATAGTAACCGTGGTATTTGACCAACCTTAGAACGTGTAATAAGATTTTTTGTCCCATTCCAGATACCATCAAGGAGAAGTTCTACATCTTCCTCAGTTAATTTAGTATCTTGAGCAGCATTTTCATTAATTACGCCATA
>CAZFVX010000058.1:0-1744 GCA_964522675.1 uncultured archaeon | reverse complement strand
TCATCAGTGCTTATTTTCCAATTTTTTCCAGCTTCAAGGAAATATTCAGAAATTAAGGATTCGAAAGAACGATAATAATTCTTTCCGTATTCTTCAAGTTTATTCTGAATTTTTGGGAATAAAGCTTTTACATCTTCCTCTCTCATTCTAAGTCCTTTTAAATGTTTTCGGAAGGGAGTAGAATTTCGCTCTATAAATTGGATTTTCAAGAGTTTCTCTGTAAGGCTTCCTAATAGAAATATGGCTTTATGGGCTGGAGAATAAAATGTATCAAAGAAATCATTAAAGAAACCTTCAGCTTTCTCTTTTAACTCGCTCATAAACTTTCCTCCTTTTTTAAAATACTGTTTAGTTATTAAAAGTTCCAATTTTTTGAAGAACAAAAATGATGAAAAAGCTTTTAAAATTAATGGTTTTAAATATATATTTTTAATAAATTTTTCTCTAATAGTATTCATTAACCAAGAAAAAAGCAAATCCTGTTCGAATTTTACTCCTCTAAAGGTTTTGTCTACAATTTCAAGGAAGACTTTTGGGGAAGGGACAAACTGCTTAAAAATATCAAAACGGAATTCTATATCTTCATATTTCCCCTTTTTAACCTCAACGCTTTTAAAAATTTCTTTATCATCTATTTCTTTTTTTATTTTAAATATTGTGCTTATTCTCGAAGGAAGAATATCCTCTATGAAAAGATTAATTTTAAAAGCTTGATTAGAGGCTTTATAGAAAAGAAAATTATAAGTAAGGACATCTTTTAATTCACCCAATATTTCCAGTATTTCTTTTTCGTCTTCACTTATTCTCTTTAATGTTTTATTCTTTAAAATTTCTTCTCGCCTAACTGAATATGTAAAAAAAGCATTTACTAAATCTTCTCCTTTTTTAATTCCAAGTAAAAATTTTGGTATAAGATAATATTGCTGACCCCCCAACTTTCCTTTAAGATATGTATCTAAAAATTTTTTACCTTCTTTAAGCTTGAGTGTACATTCCAAGCACAATGGAGCATTTTTCCATGCATTTTTTTCTTGAAAACCCCCAGCAATATAGCCGGGTTTATCTAATGTATAAAATTTAAAAATATCATTAAGAGCATTTCCATAAATTTCTTCCTTTATTTCTCTGCATACCGAACATAAATGATTTTTCTTGGAAATTTTTTGATATTTCTTCTTTACTGAATTAATTAACTCTCCTTTAAACTCTTCAAAATCCCCTAAATATTTTAAGGGATAATCTTTTTCTTTAATGGCAATAGTAACAATTGCACTTTGATTTCTCTTTAATTGAGATTTGATTTCTTCCCATTTAGTCTTTAGCTCATTTAAAATTTTCTTTTCAGAATCAATTAACGCTTCATTTAGGTAAGCAAATAATTCATTAACATCGAATTTTTTCTTAAACCACCCTTTTATTTTATTGTTAAAAGTCTTTTCAATCTCTGTAATTTTTGAAGTAGGGGTTTCATCAGGACCTTGAGAGGCTCCTCTTTTATAAAGATATTTTTCTATTTTTGATTCTGAAATATCTTCAATATCAATACCTCCATAAGTATATTTGCCCTCCTTCTTTTCAAATATAATCACCAATGTTTTCGGATAATTCCCGTCTTGATTAGGATTATCAATAAAAATAGGGAGAAGATCTGTTATATTTTTCCCTTCCCATTGTAATTTTAATTCTCCTAATTCCTTTATTGCCTGTATCATCTTATTCTCTTAAACAAAAAACTATCCCCTTT
>CAZFVX010000057.1:0-5397 GCA_964522675.1 uncultured archaeon | reverse complement strand
AGTGGCATATTTCAAATATTAGATATAAAAGAACACACCGAATTATTTTATATTTCTTCTACTTTTTTAGTTTCTAGAAGTGTAATAATTCCATATATTTATATGAGTGAAGAAGGAATAGAATATTTAAAAATTAATAATCCACCTAATAATCCACCTATTGTTACAATAAATAAAAAATTTTATGATTTTGATACATGGTAAGGCATAAATATTTAAATAACCTCTCTATATTTTTATTAAGATAAATTTATAAGCCTTTAATTAATTTTTTAAAAGAGGGGGTGAGAAATGGCAAAAAAGAAATACTATGTTATGAAAGTTGGTGGTAAGACACATATCTTTACAGGAAGAAACCCGAGACAAGCGGCATTGAAAGCAGCAACAAGAGGATTCACTGATATAAAATTAAGAGAAAGAGGTAGAAGAAACAAAGACAAAACATACTCAATTCACGTGTTTAAGGGATCAAGAACAAAAGTAGATGCGCCCGCAAGCAGACCAAGTTGGTTGCCAGACAAGATTTGGAAGCCAACAGTTAAAAAAGTTGGTGTAGAAAGAGTAAAGAAAATATAAATTTTAAGAAAAGATTGAGCCACCACCTTCTTTTTTATTTTAATTTTGCTAATTGACTAATAACTATACGATAATTTTATAAATTAGTTCTACCAATTAGTTTGAAATATGAGTTTAAATAAAGTAGCCATAGTAAGTAAATTAGATGTCTCCAGAATAAAGGATGTTTTAAATAAATATAATTTTAAAATTTCAAAAGACCCCGATTTTGTTATTTCTTATGGTGGTGATGGAACGATATTATTTAGCGAAAGGCTTTACCCCTCTATCCCAAAATTAATAATTAAGAAAAACAGAATTTGTAGAAAATACGAATATATGTTAGGAGATTTAGAAAAAGTTTTAAGAAAAATAAAGGAAGGAGATTTTGAAATAATAGAAGAAATGAAATTAAGAACAGTGAAAAATGGATATAATCTTTTAGCCCTAAATGAAATTCAAATTCATCATAAATTTCCAACAAAAGCGATAAGATTCTCCCTTCAAACAAATGGACACAAATTTGAAAACTTAATTGGGGATGGCGTTGTTGTTTCCACACCATTTGGTTCTTTAGCATATTACAAAGTTACTGGCGGAAAACCGTTTAAAAAGGGTATTGGCATTTCTTTTAACAATTTGTACAATAGAAAAGAAAAAAGTTTTGTAGTGGATGAGAATTTAGAAATTAAAATTAAAATTTTAAGGGAAGAGGGATTTCTCAGTGAAGATAACAATGAAAATATAATCGAATTAAAAGAAGGAGATACAGTTTTTATTAAAAAAGCAAAAGAAAAAGCAAAAATTATAAGCGTGAATCTATAAAATTTATTTCTTATTTTTAAAAAATTCTTATGAAACTCTTTGTTTTTAGGCTTGGGCATAGACCAGAAAGGGATAAAAGAATTTCTACACATGTATTTCTTGCTGCCAGGGCTTTCTTGTGTTCTTCTGGTTTTTATTCTGGTTCTAAGGACAAAGAATTAGAGGAATCAATTAAAAAAGTAGTAAAAAATTGGGGAGGAGACTTTAAAATCAAATACGAAGGAAATTGGAAAAAATTCATAAAAAATTTTCCAGGAATTAAAATTCACTTAACGATGTATGGGATTCCCTTTCAAGAAAAAATAAATGAAATAAGAAAAAACAAAGAAAATAAACTAATTATTGTTGGCGGGGAAAAGGTCCCAGGAGAAGTTTATGAAATGGCAGATTATAATATAGCGGTTACAAACCAGCCCCATTCAGAAGTTTCTGCCTTAGCGGTCTTTTTACACGAGTTTTGGCAAGGAAAGGAATTAAAAAAGGATTTTAAGGGAAAATTAAAAATTATCCCTCAAGAAAAGGGAAAGAAAATTACGAATAATAATTATTAGGATTATTAGAACTAGTATTATAAGGATTAAATTTATTTTCATTTATTTCACAATCTCCTATCTCTTCCTCTTCTCTAAAAAATTCGTATTTATAGTTACGCCTTCTCATTAAAACTTTTAATTCATTATATATGTTATTTATTTTCTCATCATAGCCTTTTTCACTCATTTTTTCGTTAATTTTATCTAAAATTTTATCTATACTTGTTTTAAAGACATTTTTCACTTTGTTTTTTTCCAAAAACTTTTTAAAGGTACAGTTATTTCTTTTACAATATTCATTTAATGAAACCTTTTCCTCCCCATATTCTTCATTTAAAGAACCAAAAGAAACAATTACTTGGTCAGAACAACATATAAAGATACCATCTAAATTTTTTACTTTTTTATTTTCTGGTATTTCGTTTTGAGAATAAAATAAAGAATAACATTTACATTCGGTTGGTGAAAAACTACCATCAAGATTATTTTGCATCCTTGATGGTTTACCTAAAAAACGATACTGTGTATAATCCAGCATATAAATAAGTAGTGTATCTAAAGCATTTAAATACTCATCGACACGATTTTTTAAAGTGTCTTTTTTATCTCTATATAAACCCAAATAAAAAAGAGACATTATCACGTTTTCTGAAAGTTTATATTCTTTACATAATTTCACTAAACTATCATTTAAACCCATTATTAGTAATTCAAAGTAAATTTTTTAAGTTTTTAATAAAACAACCCTGCTTTCTCTTTGTTCATCTTTATATTCATAATCTGTTAATTCTGAAATTTTATTTGCAAATTCTTTAACTTCTTCATGAGTAGGCATTGCTTCTCTTGGCAATCTTTTTTGAGAAAAACCAACATGCATATAACCTTTAACCTCAATAAAATCTGGATTTGCTTTTTTAATTAGTTTTGCATAACCTTCTGGGTTTCTCATATTCCAATTTTTAACCATGGTTAATCTAATAACTTTTCTACAAGAAAATGAATTCATAATTTCTAAGGATTTATTTAACCTTTCCCAAAAGTCAGATAATTGTGGGTTGTCAATTTTTTTATAATTTTCTTTATCCGGGGCGTCTAAAGATAAATAAAACTGAGTTGGTTCTTTTAAATTTTCTAATCTCTCTGGGAATTGGCCATTTGTAACTAAAAAGGTTGTAAAACCTTGTTTATGGAATTCTTGAATTAATTCTGAAATTTTAGGATAAAGCGTTGGTTCTCCCGCTAAACTTATTGCAGCTTGATTTGGGTTATTTGCTTCTTTCCACTTCTTTAAATTCGTGCCTTTAAAGCCTTTAAAACCAGAAATAAGCTTTCTTTGTGCTTCTATACACCCCGAAATAATTTCTTTAGGCTCATTTATTTTTACATTTTCCATAGTATTTCCTAAAGTTTTTTCAATAACTCTCCAACAATAAATACATCTATTAGGACACCAAGCAACAGCGGGAGTCATTTGCAAACATCTGTGGGATTGAATACCGTAAAACTTTTGTTTATAACAAAAACCTTCATCCCTTAAACTCCTTTTCAGCCAGTGACATAATTTCACGGCTGAATGATTCCCAACAATTTTATAATGTTGATGTTGCAAATCTCTTTTCAAACTTTCAGGTAGCATACATTAAACTTAAATTTTTATTTATTTATTTTTTAAAATCCTTTGGTGAAAGTATGAGTTTAGAAATAAAAAATAAACTTTGGAGAAAATTTTTATGAAAACTGTAAAGGATATTTAAATAAAAGGGATTAAATATTTTTATGAAAACTGTGTTTTATTTAATAATAATTAATTTAGTAGTTTTTACATTACAAATGGTTTTTGACCCGATCTTCACTAATCTTTTTGCTTTAACACCTTCCCTTGCTTTAAATGGATTTTATTGGCAGTTTTTTACTTACATGTTTCTTCATGGTTCTTTTACTCATATAACACTGAATATGTTTGTTTTGCTCATTTTTGGTGCGAGAATTGAACACACTTTAAATTCTAGGAGATTTTTATTTCTTTATATTCTTTCGGGTTTGGGGTCTGCCTTTTTCTTTATTTTTCTTTCTTGGGTTTTTTATACCCCCGAAGTTTTTAATATACCGATGCTTGGTGCTTCTGGTGCGATTTTTGGTATTTTAGCCGCTTATGCTCTTTTATATCCAAGAGATATAATAATAGTTTATCCGGGAATTCCCTTACCAGCAATTTTTGCAATAATCGGCTTTGCATTTTTTGAGTTTTTTTCTGGGTTTTTAAACCTAGAACCCGGGATTGCTAACTTTGGGCACTTGGGAGGAATAATTACGGGAGTGATAATAATGCTTTTCTGGAAAAACAAATTAAAAAGAAAAACATATCACTATATTTGGGAATATTAACTACTTACACATGACAATAATAGATAAATTTATAAATCTTTAAGCTAATTTTTAGATATGACAAGAAAAACTTTTTATAATATATGTTTAGAACTGAATAGTGATAGAGGTTACAGTAAAATATTTGAACAAGAAGATCCTTTCTATAGAAAACTTTCTCAAATAATTGGATTTTTTGTTACTGCAGGAGATCTTTCTAATAGAGAATATAATGAGTGGGAAAATAAAATTTTAAATCTTAATGCTTGTTTAATTGCAATAGAAAATCTTTATAATAATGTTCCTAAACTAAGAAAAAGCGATAAATATTGGACTAATTATATCCCTCAGAAATTTAAAAACCCAGATATTAATCTAAATCAATCATTAAAAAATGAAATAGGAATGAAAGCATTAGAATTTTCAATTAAAAAATATATAGAATATTTAAAAAGAGCTCTTCCAAGAATTGAACATAATGGGAAAACATATAAGCAACATTTAGAAGATATGGTCAAACAAAATCCATCATTATATAAACTAATATTTTAATTCTTATAGTTCTCTTAATAAAAAATCTCCATAAAGATATTTCCAAGCATTTTCCAGATTTGTTTTATGAATAAACTCTTCTAAATAGTTTAGCGTTCTTTTTATTTCTTCTGTTTCACTTATTTTTAATTTTTCAGTTTCTGTATTTCTTATTTCTATATATAAATCCTCAAATGCATCTTTTTTTAATATTAATGGAGTATAGGAATTTTGAATCTCAGAATCTCTATAACTTAATTTTAATAAACCATCCTAGGCCTCACTTTCCTGGCTTAGTATTAATTTTATTGTTTCTTTATGTGAAGAAATCATTTGAGCATTTTCTTTTATTTCCTTTTTTCCTAATTCAGAGAATAATTCATTTAAACAAATCCCTCTATAAAACATTTTAACGATTCCTTTATAAGGCCCAAAATAATTTTCAAGGTTTTGTTTTACTTTTTCTCTGTTTATTTCCATATTTACTTTAATTATCAAAAAACTTTAATTCTTTTTATTGAATAATTCTTAGCTTTTCATCGATTTCCATAATTTAAAGAAACCTGTTACCCAGAATATTTCCCCAATT
>CAZFVX010000056.1:0-5432 GCA_964522675.1 uncultured archaeon | reverse complement strand
TTCATCCCTTCTGTAGAAATAATACATCAAACTTTCCAAATGTTCAATGTCAAGTTGAGTGATTTTGGATATGATTATAATTCTTAGAATTTTAATTGATGTTTTTTTATGTGAAGAAGTAAAAAAAAGAATTTTATTAATAAAAACTTATAAAACTATTAGAGGAATAGGTCTCTCATTAATCTGAGATTCAGTTTGCAAGTAAATTTTTGATTGAAAACTTATACAATGCCTTGACTGCTTAAAAATATTCTGCTAAATTTTTGAAAAGAAAATGGAAAAGTAATTGTATGATAACTAAAAAGTTTAATATAAGGACCAAACTTTTAATAATTTTTGTGCTTTTTATTGCAGATATTTTAGTGACCCTGACATTAATTAATTATTATTTTCAATTAGAAGCCATCACTGCTAATATAAAAAAACAGGGGGAGACTTTCTTCCGCTTAATTCGAGATTCGATAGAAAAAAAATATCACCAAATTAATAAAGTCGCTAATTATATAGAAAAACAATTAAGCAATTTAAAAATTGAAGATGAAACAAAAATAGAATTCTTTTTAAAAGATTATGAAGAAAAAATTAAAGATTTAGATCCGCTTATTAGATGTGAAGTATTTACAAGACAGTTTAATGGTAGATATGGTGATTTTGGTTCTTCTTTGATAAAACCGGAAATCAGGGGCATTAGGATCGAATTGCGAAAGACTACAAAATATTTAGCTAAGCAGGATTTGATGTTCAGGGTATATACATATTTTACCAAGTCTGATTTAGAAGAGTTAAAAAGTAAATATAATTTTGAAGTCCTTTTTGATTTTAAGAATTTATTATTTACTAATTTAAATGAAGAATATATAGAAATTATTAAATCTCAAGTAATAGAAAAGCCATTAGAATTTATAGAAGATAGTAAAAATCCGATAAACATTTTTTCGGTTCCTTTTTATGATTTCTATGGGAAAGAAATTGGAGACATAAAAATTGTTTTTGGTAGAAATTTACGATTGAATCAATTGTCTAAGATTAAGACATTACAGTTTTACACAACTATGATAACTTTTTTTATCCTTGGTGCAATTATTTACATTTTTGGTGAGAAATTTTCAAATTTTTTCGCAAATTTGGAAGTAGCGACTAAATGGTTATCAGATAGTGAGTTTACAAAGGCAAAAGAAATTTCAAAAAGTACAAAGGAATTCAGAGATTTTTGGAATTATTTTAATTTTTTGATCTCGTCTTTACAGAAAAAAGAAGAGGAGTATTTAAATAAAGTTTATGAACTTATTGAGAAAAATATGGATTTAGAGGATAAATTTACGATTGAGATGATGAAGTATAAACAATTAGCTGCTGTGCTTAATTCTATGGAATGCCAGATTATTGTAGTCGATAGAAATTATAATATAATAGATGCTAATACTTGTTTTTTAAGGAATTGTAATAAAAAATATGAAGATGTTTTAGGGAAGAAATGCTATGAGGTGGTCTATGGTTTTTCTGAACCATGTATGGATGAAAATCATTTTTGCCCTCATTCTTTTGTTTTTAAAACTAATGCACCTCTTAAAATTATACATAAGCATTACTTAAAAAATAATTCAAATAAATATTTTCAAGTTATAGCGATTCCTTTTAAAGAAGTTAATAATAAAGCAATATATATGATAGAGGTATTTTGGGATTTTACGCGACAAGAAGAACTTGAAAGTAATATTGTACAGGCTTCAAAATTAGCAACTATGGGAGAGATGCTTTCATCTTTTGCACATGAAGTAAATAATCCTTTGGGTATTGCATTAACTCGTATTGATTATTTATTGACAAAATTTTCCAGCGATGTAAAAAATTCTGAGGTAGTAGAAGATCTTAAGGCTATAAAAAAACAAATTAATCGTATTAGTTATATTTCTAACTCATTGCTGAGATTTGCTCAAAAAACTTCTTTTAAGGTAGAAAAAATAAATATTAATGAGATTTTAGATCGTTCTATTGACTTGATTAGAGCAAAACTTAAAGATAAAAGGTTAAAAATTGTAAAAAACTATAATAATTTTCTTCCACCAATTTGGGGTGAGTCTGTACAATTAATTCAAGTTTTTATTAATATCTTATTGAATGCTATAGATGCATCTCCAGAAGGAGGTGTTATTTATATTAATAATGAGTTAAAAGGCAGGTATGTAATTATTAATATTAAGGATGAAGGACCGGGCATACCTTCTGAAATACTTGATAGAATATTCGAACCCTTCTTTACAACAAAGAGTGGGAGAGGAGGTACTGGATTAGGATTAGCGGTTAGTTACGCACTAATAAAAAACCATAAAGGGGAGATAAATGTAGAGACTATTCCAGATGGGGGAACTACTTTTAGGATTAAACTTCCAATAATTGAGACATGAAAGAGAATAAAAAATCAATTCTTATAGTAGACGATGAAATCGAAATGAGAGTTTCATGTAGAAAAATTTTAGAATATAGAGGTTATACTGTTTTTGAAGCAGGTAATGGAGAGGAAGCTTTACATATTTTTGAATCTAATAAAATAGACCTTGTTTTAGTAGATATTAGAATGCCGCATATGAATGGTATAGAATTAATGAGAAAAATGAGAGAAATGAGACCAGATATTTTGTTTATAGTAATAAGTGCATTTCCTACTATTGAAAATGCTATCGAAACTACAAAACAAGGGGCATTTGACTTTTTAGTGAAGCCCTTTTCTCAAGCTCAACTGGAATTTTCAATAACTCGGGCTTTTACCCATCAGGAACTTATTCGTACCAAAGAAAATTTACTTAGTCAACTGAGGACGAAGCTTTCGTCTTCAAATATTATTGGAAATAGTGAAAAATTCTATAAAGCTATTCAATTAGCAGAAAAAGCAGCTAAAACAGATGTAAATGTTTTATTAATTGGAGAAAGCGGAACTGGTAAAGAACTGATTGCTAGATACATCCATGTTAATAGTTCAAGGGGGAAAAATCCATTTATAGTGGTTGATTGTTATGCGATACCCGAAAGTCTTGTAGAAAGTGAGTTGTTCGGCTACGAAAAAGGAGCCTTTACTGGTGCCTTCATGCGCAAAATAGGTTTATTTGAACGCGCTCATTTAGGAACTATATTTTTAGATGAGGTAGCCGAGATTCCGCTCAATATACAAATTAAGCTTCTAAGAGTGCTTCAAGAAAAAAAATTTAGACGCATAGGAGGCAATAAAGAAATTTTTTCTAATTTTCGCGTGATTTCTGCAACTAATAAAAATATTGAAGAGTGTATTCGTAATAACACATTTCGCGAAGATCTCTATTATCGGTTAAATGTTGTAACAATAGAACTTCCTCCATTAAGAGAGAGGAAAGGCGATGTTACATTACTGACAAAGTATTTCATAAAAAAATATGCTCCTGAAATCAATCCAATGGTAAAAGGAATCTCTAAGGAAGCATTAGAAATTCTTGAAAAATATCCATGGCCAGGAAATATAAGAGAACTAGAAAATTTAATTCAGCAAATTTTAGTAATAGCAAAAAATGAAATAATTAATGTTGACGATTTGCCAGAGAAGGTTAAGCTAAATCGAGATTTATTAGAGGTAAATATAAATAATAATATAATTGAAAAAGACTATAAAAGCATAAAGAAGACAATTGTTGAAAGATTTAAAGAGAAGTACTTCCTTAAATTGTTAGAAAAACATAATTGGAACATAACAAAAGCTGCTCATGATGCTGGAGTTAATAGAAAAACTATGGAGAGATTTACTAAAAAATTTCTGAAAAACTCTAAATAAGACATTAATGTCGCAGTTAGACTTAAAATACCCATTTCTATCCCAAATTTGAAGGTTTCACCTCCAATTTAAGGTAACAAGTTTCAGAGTTTATATCTAATTATTTATCAATAAATTCGCTAATATTCTTAGCGGATCTGTTCATTTTTTATATTGATTATTTTCATTATTCCAAGTTGGTACGAAATTTGCATAAGTTATATATGAAATGGATTTAATAGAAAATTTTAGTGAAAAGGAGGAAAAAAAATGAAGAAATTGTTACCACCCATTTTACCGATCTTAATTTTAATTTCAACTTTAGTTATTTTGCCAATTCTATCAATAGAAGCGAAAGCTCAAGAGCAGTCAGAAAAATTTAAATTTAGTGGGATGATATGGATAGTAAATTGGTATGTTAATAATGGAGATTTTAATAGTGACATAAAAGACGATGACAATGGTATGTATGGAAGAATTACTCTTGCTTGTGATATAGACTTAGGTAGAAACATAACAGGTCATATTGCAATACTTCAAGAGGCTTTTTGGTTAGGAGGAATCGGGCCCACTGAGAGAGGCTGGTACGAAAATCCAGGTTTTGCACGAGCCTATTTAAAAATAAATAAAATTTTTGGCAGTAATTTTAGTTTCAGCCTCGGCAGATTACCATTTGGAGCTCGAAGATATGGAGAAGGTCTTGTCTTAGATGATTTTATAAATATGGGATACGATGGAGTTAGAATTACTTATGAAGGGGAGAAAAATAATACAGAATTTTTTGCAGCAAAAGTTAAAGATGAAGGAAGGGCTGATAAAGAATTAAATATATTTGGAATATATAGTATTAGTAATCTATTAAATAATAGATTAAAATTGTACAACTATTTTATGCATACTCAAAATAGTAATGACAGAAACACATGGAAGACCATGCGAGACTCCAGAAATTACATTGGTATTCGAGTTGAATACGATATTATAGAGGGGCTTAATTACACAGGGGAATTTGCCTATCTTTTTGGAAGAGATAAAGAAAGAGATGTGGATAGGAGAGCATATGCGTTTACCAACAAACTGGCTTATAAGTGGTCGTACTTCAGGTTAGGGGGCGGTTATTATATCGCTACTGGAGATAACGAAGAAACCCAGAATAACGAGTTGTTCTCTAATGCATTTGGTACCCCCTACTTTCCTGAATGTACAAGACAGTGGCCGGGTTTTACAGATGCAGTCTATTTTGGGCGAGGATATGTTGAGGATTTCGTTTATGAACCTTCTGATGATAAAATTTTGAATTTGTTTATTCAATTTTTCCCTACTAAGAAGGATTGGGATATTAGATTGGATTATTTAAAATATAAAAAGTATTGGGCGGCTCCAGGGCAAAGTGACGATCTCGGGATGGAAATTAAGCTTTCAGCAGGTTGGAATATACGGGGTATTATATCGCCCGTTATAATTTTCTCTTATTTTAAACCAGGAGATGGACTTGTAAATAATCCTTTAGCGCCAAAAGACCCTATTATATGCTTCAGAACTGCTTTTTTTATGGGGTTTTAATTAAAAACAATGCTAAAACAGGGGTGGAGGAAGTTTAAGTTTTTAAGTAATGGGAGGTGTTAAAATGAAGTTTAAAAAATTATCAATTGGTTTG
>CAZFVX010000055.1:0-5624 GCA_964522675.1 uncultured archaeon | reverse complement strand
CCACTCATTTTGACATCGAATTATAACATAAGGAAAAAGGAAAAAAAAGATTTTACTTTTCTTTTCTAATTTATTTGTTCTTATCTGAATAGATAATAATTGGTCTTGGTTTGATAAGGATAAAAAAGTTTTGATTTTCTAATTTTTGACCCGGTAATATTTTAATTTTTTTTGAAGGTGAAGTTATAAACCATGCCCTCTTAGGTAAAGTCTCTATATCTACAGATAAAATATATTCTCCAGGTAATATGTTCTCAAAGATAAAATTACCATTAGAATCTGTATAAGTATTAAGAATCATTTCTTTAAGATATTTTTCCTTTGTTTTTGTCTTTTCCTTTTCTATAGGTTTTAATAATACTAAAACATCCTTTATCCCTTTCTCGTCTTTGTCAATTTTTTTATTTTTATTAATATCATTTATAACTCTACCAGATATAGTAGAACCTTCAATTAGTGCAAAATTAACTTTTTGTGTTCTCCGTGCTTTAATTATGATTTCCTTTTTTACTGAGCTTAAAATGTAAAAGTTAGCAGGAATTCTTCTTTCTTCCATACTTATTTTGTGTATTCCCTCAATTACATTTGAGAATTTAAATTTTCCATTCTTATCAGTCTCACAGGTTGAGCCGTCTTCTAATTTTACTATTAACCCTGGAATTCCTTTCTCATTAGGGTCCTTTACCATGTTTTGATTTAAATCATTAAAAATGAAACCTTCTATATTTCCTAACCCTGTTATTGCAATACCTTTAACCTTACCAAGAATTTTGGGTGGAGCACCCCATTTAAATTTTTTATTCAATCTTACCGTAAACCAATATGTAGAAGAAACATTTGGATTATTTAAAGGTATATTACTCCTAATATCGAAATTCAAGTTAAATCCCCAAGGAAGTTCATAATTAATACCAAGATAGGCGTTTATTCTATCCAAAAATTTTTCTATCCCTTCTCTATGATAAAAAATTTCTGTATAAATATTGAATTTTGGCGAAAATAAATATCTTAAACCCGCTCTTGCAGAGATGGTTCTCCAAGTTTCCTCTTTGAGGTAATTAAATCTTTGGTCAAGAATTCCTTCAAACCAGAAGGAAGAGGTTCTACGAAATGTATATCGAAAACCCAAATAGGCTGTTGATGAATAATTGTTGTTGGATGAGAGTAATTTATCCACATTTTTTTCATATCTATATCTTAAATAAGGAGAAAAACTCCCAAAATTTTTTGAAATCTGAGAAAAAATTCCAAATGTGTTTCTGAAAATATAGTCGGGGAAGTCTTTTTTTGACTTTTTTTGTGACATTTCTATTCGAGTTGAGAAATAGGGCAAAACAGGAGAATACACCGAAAATCCAGCAAAAAAATGAGATTCTTTTATAGTATTTCTTTCAGGATTTTCTTCCACGTTGTCACGGAATTTATCAAAACTTCCAAAAAGATTAATATAATTAGTTAATCTAAATTTTATTGCTGAAAAAAGTCCCTTTTCATCTTTTTCTAATTGAGCTTTTTGAGATATATCTCGAAAATTACTTCCTATATAGCGATAATTTAACTCAAATTCTATTTTTTTTGTTCTTATAATTGGTCCGATTCTATAAGAGAAATCATTCTTTTTCTCGGAGTTTTTTTCTTTATAAAAACTCTCCCTAAATTCTCCCATTAACTTAATCCAAGAAAACAGATTTAATTCAGAATCAAAAAGAAGAATATTATTTTTTTTAGTTAAAACTTCTCTTGTATAATCTTTTTCATTTTCTGTATAAATATAGCCTGTACCAAGAAGGATTCTATCGCCATATTTGTATTTGGTTTTAAAACCATAAAGTGTCTGGTCTGTTATTTCATATGTGCTTGCTAAAAGTCCTCCTAATTGAGCGAGCTTGCCTGCAAAAAAGTTTAAACGAAAATGCCCTGTGGATAAATTTAAATTTCCTCCTCTTAGATACATATAAGGGTAAACTGTATTTATAAATCTATCCTCTAAGTTTGAAAATTGGAAGAAGCTATCGCCTAAGAGAGTATTGAGAGTAGTATTTCCCAGTTTGAAATTTTCCCAGTTGAAATATACTTTAGCCACTTCATATTTATTTGCAGAATATAGATTATCAACCCATAAATTAAATTTTCCAAAATTAATTATAGATTGAGAAATATCAATGTGAAAAATAGTTTCGTATAAATTTTGTTCATTATTTAAACTTAAATTGTAAACATGACTTCTATTCCACAGGGAGAGATTTAATTCTCCTTCTTCAAATGAGAATAATAAGGAAAAATTTACCCCTAAGAATAGTATAAAGATTAATGATATTAATTTATTTTTTTTAATTTTGTACAGGATTGTTGTCTCCCTCAAGAAATAAATTTTTTCTGAATTCTACATTTTTACTTGGTGGAAGTTCCAATTCGCAATAGACAAAATAATTCCCTGAGGGTAGTTTTTTGTTAATGTATAGGATTAAATTTCTTTCGCTCATTGGAAGAATATTTTCTTCAGGTAATTCTAATTTTAATAACTTTTTGCCCTTTTCGTCTTTAATTTCTAATTTCCCCTTTGTTGGGAATATAAATGAACCTTTATTTTTAACAGTTAAAATTGCTGTAAGACCTTCTTGGTTTTCTTTTATTTCTAAATCTGTTATCTCTGCTTCTGGTTTTGCCTTTCCAACTCTTACATATATTCCTGTAATTATTTTGTGTTTTATAAGCAATGCATTTAATGGTTCACTTGTATCTTTATATGGTTGAGTTTCAAATGAAATAGCAGTCCAATAATCGCCAGGAGTTGTTTCTTTTGGGACTGAAATAGAGTATTTAATAAATTTTTTTTCTTTGGAAGTTAATTTTAATTCTTTTACATTTAATTTAATCCAGCTCTTACAAGAATGAGAGTAACTATCTGATTCTGGCAGAATTAGAGTTCCCTCCTTTCCATAAGACCAGTCTTCCAATTTGATTATAACTCTAAGAGGTTTATTGCTTTCGTTTATTATGGTTATAATGCTTTTTTTTGTTTTACCTTGAGGAATTTTGAAATTTATACTTAAAGGAGAGACCGAAAATGAAGTTTCACCCTTTATTGATAATGAAATAAGAGATAATAAAAAAATTAATGCAAATTTTCTTTTTAAATACATTTTTAGAGAGAGGATAAAGTGAAAATTACTGTTTGACTGTATTCTCCCGCTCTGTAATTCCAGCTATTGCGTAAGAAGAAATTTAATTGTCCATTTAGATTTATGTTTCCCTGTCCACTGGCAACTAATTGAGGTTTTCTTTTATTTAAACTTCCATTCACAAAAGGAGGAGAAGGACTACCTGTCCAACTTATATTTTCTATAGGGATTTTTTCTCCCTTATGGGCTCTCAGATCTCCATCAGCTAAAACAGTTAATTGCCAACTTCTGCCTTCGTTTCCAGATATAAACATTTCTACTATAATCTGAGATTCAGCAGGTATAAGTGGCACAAGGTCAGGGTTTGCTGGTGGAAAATTTATAGATAGAGGTGAAATTCTAAGGGAAATCTCTCTTCTGCTGAATTGATGGCTTAAAGACAAACTCGAAAAAAGAATAATTAATAAGATGAAAATTAGTTTTTTATTTCTCATTTTTTTCTTAAAAATCGCTAACTGTGAATGTTACTACAGTGCTATAAGTACCCGGCGCATAAGTTAATTTGTTTTCTAAGTAGAAGATGAGTGTGCCATTCCATATACCTGATTTATTCCAAGAACCAATTACTATTGGCATTAATTTGGTTAAGTGTCCGTTTCTTTTAAATCCTTTTCCTTTTGCCTTCCATTTGATATTTGAAATATCTATTTTTTGGCCTGTTTTAGGATCTATTAAATCTTCTGTAGCCTGCACTCTTAAATATATTTTCTCATGTGGTCTTGTAATAACTTTAACAGTAATTTCTATTGGCTCTTCATTTTGAGGAATGAGTCGCTCCACATCAGGATTTACCCTTGTAAAAGTTATTAAATGTGTGCTAACTTCTATTTTGCATCTTGACTCAACTGTAGCATTTATTGTTAATTCCTGAATTTCATCTGAATTTAGATAAAATGGGATTGTAAATAAAGCAAATATTAAAATTAATAGTGAAATTTTATTTTTCATTTCCAATTACAAACTCTTTAATGAATCCTATAAGTTCTTCCCTTCCAATGTCAATCTTGCAGAAAGCTTGATATTTTCCATTAGTTAATTCTCTATTTAAAACGCATTTTATTTCCCTCTCACTTTCAGGAAGAACCACAACATTTGGAATCATTACTTCAAAAGTTTTATTATTCCCTAAATTTTTTACTTCAATTTTACCTTTTGTCCTAAAATGAGTTTTGCTTTCATTTCTAATTAAAATTATAAAATTGGTTGAATTATTTTTTTGAGAAATTCTTAAATCAAAAATTTTTCCTATAGGCTCCACATCCCCCACTTTTACATATATTACACATGCAATTTTACCCGTGAAAAACATTGCACTTGTTTTCTTCTTTGGTGTAATGGGCACATTTTCAAAAGATATAGCGCAGTGATATCCTCCATTTTGAATGTCTTGAGGAACTGTGATTGTATATCGCACTAATTTTATCTCCTTTGGCATTAGCCTGAAATCTGTAGGGTTTACTTTAATCCATTCTCTACACGAGTAAGAAATTGGTTTAGCACCAATAAAAACAGGGGTCCCATCGTATTTTAAATACCAGTTCTCAGTATAAACCCTTAACCGAAGGGGAGAGTCTCCATTGTTTCTAACCCAGATTGCATCAGTAAGATTTTCTCCCTTATCAATTTTATGCTCAACTCTAATTGGAGTGATTCCAAAAAAGATTTGAGATTCTATAACTAAGTGAAAAGATATACAAATTACAAGAAAGAATATTAAAAATCTTATAATTTTCATTTTTTTAATAACTTAATATAAAAAAGGGAGAGAATATTTATCTCTCTCTTATTTTTAGCAAAAAAGACAGTTAAGGTCAACTACAAAATTATATACTGGATAAAGTGTATGTAGCTGTAGCAGTGTATGTTCCTGGTTCCTGGTTTTGGTAATCACGTGCAAAGAAGTAGCTAAAAGTACCTGTATGCCAGTGGAATATAGCAGAAGTCCAAGTTCCAGCAGTCACATCTGTTGAAGTGCTCATAGTTCCTGCTTGATAACCATCACCTGTTGCTGTCCATGAAATAGCATCAATACCAATGTCACTCCCTGATCCTTTTTTTAAATCACCATTAGCTTTTACAGTTAAACTTAGAGTATCCCCAGGAAGAATAATAGCAAAAACTCTTACATCAACAGGATTTTCATTTGCAGCTATGCTTACATTTGTAGGTGGATTTCCAACAGTTGGAGGTCGGTCAGTAAATGTAATGGTTGTTTGAGCAATGTAAAGGTCGTACCATTCGAATAATTGAACCTGGAAAGTAACATCTTGTGTGTCTTGATTTTGAGATTGAGCCAGAAGATTACTACTTCCAGCGAGGAGAAGGAGCCCAATTATTGGTAATAAACTCAGTGCTTTCTTTAGCATTTGTACCTCCCTTTCATAAGTTTTTTTGGCAAATAGGTTTCTGTCCCTCCCTCTGGGAAGAACTATTTTTATCATA
>CAZFVX010000054.1:4566-5805 GCA_964522675.1 uncultured archaeon | reverse complement strand
ATTTTTGGAACTTGCATATTTTAAGAAAATTATAAATAAATTTAAAATTCAAACCTCTTCAGGCTCATTTTTTAATAAAAATTCTATTCTTTCTTTCACCATTTTTAAAACTGGTTCTCCGTGACCTGGGAGGAGTTTTTCTATCTCCAATCCCTTTATTTTTTCTATAGATTTCATTAAATCCTCACGATTTCCGCCCACTAAATCTGTTCTTCCAAATCCATCAGCAAAAATTAAATCTCCTGAAAAAAGTATTTTTTCTTTTCTATTGTATAAAGAAATTGAGCCTGGGGTATGCCCTGGTGTGTGAATAACCTCCAAACCGTTTAACTCAAACCCTTCCTCAACCTTCATATCAACCTTCCTTTTCTTAAGTTGACCACCAAAAAAGTCCGCATAACTTGTTGATGAGTCCCCATTTTCAAGAACGGGAGCATCTAATTTATGCATTATAATTTTCGCATTTGGGAAAAAACCATTTCCTCCTATATGATCAAAATGTGCATGCGTATTTATAATAAATTTTATGTCCTCGAAAGTTTTTTTATAAATTTTAAATATTTGGTAAAGCCTTGGAAAATTAAAACCAGTTCCAGTATCTATAACCATATCATCAATTAAATAAATATTTGAGTCCATATCAGAAAGTTGAATTAATATTATATTTCCAATTCTTTTTGTTTGCATTTTCACCCCCTTATTAAAGAGTTTATTATATCCTGCCTTGTTATAATTCCAACCAATTTATTATTTTTAACAACGGGCAACCTATTAATATCGTGTTTATTCATAAGTTTCGCGGCGTCATAAATTGAATCTTCGGGTGAAATTGTTTTTGGTTTTTTATTCATTATTTCTTTAACCTTTTCTGCTCTTAAAATTTTAAGCCTCTCCCTGACCATTTTCATTTCTTTAGTAAGACTTACTAAATGGAAAAACAAATGCTCTACGCAAGGTATAATCAAAGGAGCTTTGGAGAGTATTTCTAAATTTAAGGTTTTAGTTATATCAGAAGATGAAATAATGCCAACAAGATTTCCATTTTCAACAACGGGAGCTCCCGATATTTGTTTTTTAGAAAAAGTTTCCACAACCTTAAATATCGAATCTTCGGGAGAAAAACAAATTACATTTTTATTCATGAAATCTTTAACTTTTTTTACCATAATAACCCTTTTACAGGAGTTAACCACATTCCTCCAAAGCGTTAACGGAAAACCTGTAACCTTTTACAGGAGT
>CAZFVX010000054.1:0-4466 GCA_964522675.1 uncultured archaeon | reverse complement strand
AACTGGATTTTGTAAGCTCTATATAATATATATGTCTCTGAAATTTTATA
Source organism: uncultured archaeon (assembly GCA_964522675.1). GTDB lineage: Archaea > Aenigmatarchaeota > Aenigmatarchaeia > QMZP01 > CAZFVX01 > CAZFVX01. The sequence goes on along the minus strand of CAZFVX010000054.1, from coordinate 4,416 downwards.
AAGGGTTATTTAAAAAACTCTTTTAACTCCGTTGGTTTTGTTGCAATTTTCTTAATTTTATCAATTTTTTCTTTAGTTAGTTGCTCAAATAAAATTTCAGGCGTTTTAATTTTATGATTTGGTTTTAATTTCAATTCACTTGCTTCTTCCCATTTTTTCTCAGAATCAGAAAGGTTAAGCAAATCCCATAATTTTTCCGAAGAAAGGGGTAAATAAGGTGAAATTAATATCGCTAAACTCCTGCAAAGATTTGCACATAAATAAATAACCGTATTTGCTCTTTCTTTATTCTCCTTAACTAATTTCCATGGCTCATTTTCTTGAAAATATTTATTTCCCTCGGAAGACAAAACTAAAATTTCTCTTAAACCATCTCTAAGTTTTATCTCATTTATTAATTTTTCCACCTTTTCTGGGGTTTCTTTAATCCTTTTAATTAACTCATTATCCTTCTCATTAAATTCTCCTTGCTCTGGAACCTTTCCTTTAAAATATTTATTTAAAAAAGTTAATGTTCTGTGAATGAAATTCCCTAAATTAGATACAAGGTCATTATTAATTCTTTCTTCAAACTCTTTCCAAGTGAATTCAGAATCCTTGCTTTCTGGTATTAAGAATGTTAAATAAAATCTCCATAAATCGGGATTTATATCCAGTTCGGGAAGTTTTTCACAAAAAACACCCCATCCTTTACTTTTTGATATTTTATCTCCTTCATAATTTAAATACTGAAGACCTGCAACCTGATAAGGTAAATTATATTCTCCGTTTGCAATTAATATTGCTGGCCAAAAAACTGTATGGAATGGGATATTATCTTTACCAATAAAATGGTAAATCTTTGTTTCCGGGTTTTGCCAAAACTCTTTCCATTTCTCTGGGTTTTCTTTTTCTTTAAAATACTCTTTAACAAAAGAGACATACCCTATTGGTGCATCAAACCACACATAAAAGATTTTATCTTCAAATCCCTTTAAAGGAACTTTTACTCCCCATTTTAAATCTCTTGTTATACACCTTGGCTTTAATCCAATTTTTATCCAACCTAAAGCTAAATTTCTCACTTGTTCTTTCCAGTGTTTGTTGCTTTTTATCCATTTTTCTAATTTTCCTGAGAGTTTATCTAAATTAAGGAATAAATGCTCAACCTCTCTTATTTCTGGTTTAGAACCACAAATTATACATTTAAGGTTTTTTAATTCTTCTGGGTCCAAAAGTCTTGTACATTTTTCACATTGATCCCCTCTTGCTTTTTCATATCCACAATAAGGACAAACTCCTTCAACATATCTATCGGGTAAATACATTTTGTCTTTAGAACAATAAGGAAGTTTTAGTTTCCCCACAGAAACATAACCATTTTCATAAATCTTTTTGAAAAATTCTTGGGTTGTTTCATGATGGGTTTTACTGCTCGTTCTTGAAAAGATATCGTAAGAAATTCCAAACCACTCATAAATTTTTTTATGTACAAAATAAAGCTTATCACAAAGTTCTTTTGGTGTAATACCTAATTTTAAAGCAGTAACTTCTGATGGCGTTCCATTCTCATCCGAGCCGCCAACAAAAAGAGTTTCATATCCCTTTAACCTACAAAACCTTGCAAAAATATCAGCGGGAAAATGAGAGCCCACAATATTACCTATATGAGGGACATTATTCACATAAGGTAAAGCAGAAGTCACCAAAATCCTTTGTTTCCCAGATTTTTTAGCGGGAGAACTAGAAAAATCCTCATTCACTTTCCTTTCTTTTTTATCATCAAAAGCTACCACCATTTTAAAATTTAGGTCAAGATTTAATAAATATGTAAAATTAGATTTTTAAAAGTTTTCTTGAGTTGCGAGCACGTGAAAATTCGTTGTTGCAGCATTTTTCATTTGGTTGCCACTGTTATCTTTTAAATTTTAAACTCAAATCAGCAAAACAACTATTATAAAATAAATTACTACCGAAGTTAAATCCGATATTATCGTTGCAATAGGCCCACTTCCTAATGCGGGGTCAAATTTGAATTTCTTAATCAAAAGAGTTATTAAAAGTGAGGTGAAACTTGTAATTACAAGGGTAACAAAACATGCTAAGGAAATAATTAAAGCAATATGGGGCAGGCTGAAAATTAATAAAATAAAAAGAAATAGGAGAACCCCCATAATTAAGGCGACAATAAATCCTATGCTCATTTGCTTTAAAAAATATTTTTTAATATTAAGTTCTTTTCCCAAAATAGCCAAATCACGAACAAATATTGTTTGGAATTGAGTTCCTAACGCATCGCTTATATAAACAATTGTAGGAATAAAAGCGGCTATGATTATATATTTTGAGAGAGTTTCTTCAAATAAGTTAATAAAAGAGGCCATGACCGTAGCCCCGATAAAACCTATAATAAGCCAGGATAAATGATTTTTTACAGCATTTAGGAATGGAATTTCTAAACTATTTTCAAACTCCAAGTGCGATTTATGTATTCCCGCAAAGTGAAATATATCTTTTCTAAGTGATTTATTTATTGTTGACAGAATTTCTCGTGTTGATACCGCACCAATAAGTTTTTTTGATTTAGTGACAGGTATTTGTTTCAAGTTATGTTTTAGTGCTAGATGTGCGGCTTTTTCTAATTCGGTCTTCAAAGAAATTGTCACAGGACTCTTTTGAATAAATTTTTTTATAGGGGTATTTTTAGCGTTGTTGAAAAGTTCTTGTATATAGAACATACCAATAAGGTTCTCATTCTTATCAACCACATAAATATAGTCAACACTATCATATTTGTTGCTTATTTTTTCCAACATAGAAAGAACATCTTTAACGGTCGCAGATTCTTTAATAATAGGTATTTTTGTAATAAGATGTCCTTCTACCGTTTTTTCCTTGTATTCACACTGTTTCATACTTTCCAACACCTAAATATAGTATTTCTTTGGATTATAAATATTACGAAAAAGGTGACAACCTCGTAAGGGAAGGGCGAGGAATTATTTTTATATAGGCAAACCGAGCCAAGAGAAGATTCCTATCATTTTTAATCCCATATAAATCATAACCACAATGAAAACCCATTTTAATGATTTTGGATTAATTTTGTGTGCCAAATGAACGCCTAATTGCGCCATTGGAATGCTCGTGGCTGCTAATAAAATCCATTGTAAAAGGTTAACATAGCCAATGGAATAAGGTGGCAATCCCGAAGCATTTAGCCCGTAAAGCATATAAGCTATTGCTCCCCCAAGACTTGTGAATATCATAACTGCCGTTGAAGTACCGACTGCCTCGTGCATATGGTAATTCAAAAATATCACCATTAGCGGAACCATCAAAACTCCCCCGCCTATCCCTATTAATCCCGTAACGAATCCAAAAATAATTCCCAAGAAAATATAAGTTACGGGATTTGCATGGGGTTCTCCTTGAACCCTTATGGGATGAGCAGTTATCATTCTCAACGCACCCAAAAGAATCGCCAAGCCAAACATGATTTTAAGGATATTACCACTCAAAACACTGGCCAAGTAAGCTCCCGCAAATGTGAATGCCATACTTGTTAAACCAAGAGTTATTGCCTGTCTCCAAAGGACTACCTCTTTTTTATGATGTCTGAAAGAGCCGCTAATAGCGGTGAGGAAAACAACTAATAAATTAGTTCCAAAGGCAACCCTTATTGCGATTGTTGGATCTATTCCCATTGCCGTCAAAATCCAAAACTGAACTGGAATCATTATAAAGCAACCACCCACTCCAAGCATACCTGAAACTAATCCAACCAAAGCCCCGGTTATTAATAAAGCCAAAATGTAAATTAGTGGTATCATTTTTCATCACCCCCTTTCATAATCATAATATTCTCTCTTCCTTTGCGATAATATTGTATTTTTTCAGAAGCGATTGAACGAATTTCCTCCTATCCTTTTGCGGAAATGAAATCGCTCCAGCAGGACAATATATCCTACAATTATCGCATCCAACCATACAGTTGTAAGGATTTTTAACTTCTGACTTGTTTTTCTTAAAATCGAATTCAAAAACATTCCTTCCACATGCTGTAATGCACATCCCACAACCAATGCATTTATTTTCATCAATTATTGGATACCATTTTATCTCTTTTCTCTCAATTCCCCGCCATTTTGAGAAATCAATTTTTGATAAAATCTCCCTTACTTTCGGATTTGCAATCCTGTAATAAACGCTTTTTCCCTCTCTTCTTGACTCAATGATTCCTAAACTTTCAAGCTTTGCCAATTGAATTGAAACCGTTGGCTGAGTTCTTTTCGTAAACGGAACAATTTCGCAAACGCACTTTTCTCCGTTCAGGAGAAGTTCAACTATCTTTAATCTTGTCTCATCGCTTAATGCCTTGAATATTTTTAGTAGTTCTTTCATATTAATATATTGATAAATGTAAATATATATATA
>CAZFVX010000053.1:3795-5915 GCA_964522675.1 uncultured archaeon | reverse complement strand
TAATAATATTAGTTTTTCCATAATTTTCTTTTTCTATTATTCCCTTTGCCTTTAATCTTTCCAAAATTCTAAAAACTTTAACTTTAGAAAGTTCTGAAGAAGAAAGTTTTGATTGTAAAATCTCACCACCGTTTTCAATTATCTTCTTTAAAATTTCTCTTTCCTCGGGACTTACTAAATTTAATAAAGGATAAATATTTTTTTTAAAAGGCTTTGATTTAAATTGGGGCAAGAAAAAGCTATAGGTTAATGTTCCAATAAAAAGACCCAAGGCGGATAAAAATGGAACAAATATCCATAAAGGAATAGCGCAACCACAAATATTTCCAGTTTCTATTTGCATTTGAACGTAAAGGGAACTTAAAGCAACAATTAAAACAAAAACTGATAAAATTAACATTCCTAAAATAATTTTCCTTTCCTTTTTCATTTCAAACACCTGATTTCAAAAATTGAAACTTAAATTTAAATATGTTTTCATTTTATAAAAATTTATGAAAAAATTAAGTTTATTTGTCTTATTTGTATTATTGGTTTTAATTCCACAGATTTCTTTAGCTCAAAGTAAGATATGTGCTGTTTATTTTACTGGTGTTGGTTGCCCTCATTGTGCAAAAACAGACCCCGTGATTTTAGATGAATTGTTAAAAGAAAATCCAAATTTAGTTATAATAGAATATGAAATTTATCAACAAAGAGAAAATGCATATTTAATTAGCGAGTATGATTCTAATTATAATTCTGGGCTGGGGATACCTTTAATAATATTTAATAAAGATAAACACATAATAGGCGATACTCCAATTTTAGAAAATATAAGAAACGAGGTTAATAATTTAAAAGAAAACCCATGTCCATTGTTAAACGGCTTAAACGAGTTTAATTCAATTAATTTAAATGATTTGCCCGGAGAACCAAAGATATGGACAAATAACAAAATTTTAATTTTTGATGGCGGTGGGGAAAACAATCAAATCCTTCATGAATTATTAACCTCAAATAATATTTCTTCCGTTATTAAAAATATTAATTATGAAGTTATTGAACCAAAACCCGTTCCTTTATCTGGAAGGTTTCTTTACTTTGATAATGCAATAAAACTTAACGGATGGATATTTGAATGGAATGGAGAAAAAATTAATCAAATTCAAACAAATGAAACCAATGAAAATTTATCTGGAAACATAACTAATAAAAGCAATTTAACCTTATCCGCCAATATTTTATTTACAATTTTGATAGGTTTAATTACAATAATTTTCGTATATTTTTTAAAAATAAGGAGAGGTTAATATGGAACTTACTATTGCTAAAATAATTTCATTAGCCGCTGTAGATGCCATAAATCCTTGTGCCTTGGCAGTTTTAAGTTTAATGTTAATAGCAATAATTACATATAATCCAAAGAAAAAAAGGAATGTCTTACTTGCTGGTTTTGCTTTCACAATTTCTGTATTTGTTATGTATTTGTTTTATGGTTTAGTTATTATAAAATTTTTTCAGGTTGTTCAAACCTTAACATCAATTAGATTAATTTTATATAAAGTTTTAGGTATTTTTGCTATTCTTTTAGGAATTTTAAATATTAAAGATTTTATAAAATACAAACCGGGAGGCCTTTTAACCGAAATGCCGATGAAATTAAGACCAAAAGCTAAAAAAATAATATCTGGTATAACTTCTCCAAAAGGAGCTTTTGTAATAGGGTTATTTGTTACTGTTTTTTTATTACCCTGTACGATAGGCCCTTATGTCATTGCTGGTGGTATTTTGTCCGCATTGGAGTTACTAGCAACTTTACCTTGGCTTTTATTATATAATTTAATTTTTGTTTCTCCAATGATTGCAATTACTTTAATTGTATATGCTGGCTTTGCAAAAGTTGAAAACGTTTCTGAATGGAAAGAAAAAAATATAAGATATTTGCATTTAATTGCCGGTAGTATCATGTTTGGATTAGGGGTTATAATGATAGAAGAAAGTTTATTATTATATGTAGTGATTTCGATCTTTGTAATTTTAACAATGGTTTTAATTTTAAAAAAACAAAGAGAAAATGTGATTAAAAATTTAAAAAATAAAAAGGACGAGTGTTTATGAGTTATCAAGTAGCAATTATA
>CAZFVX010000053.1:1760-3695 GCA_964522675.1 uncultured archaeon | reverse complement strand
GTGGCGAAACATTTTTACATCCAAAATTATTAGATTTTTGTAAATATGCAACAAATGAATTAATAAAACCTCAAATATTTACTTCTGGTTTCCTTCCCGAAAAGGATAAAATAAAAGAACTTAAACCATATATAAATTCCATTAAGGTAACGATTCGTTCAGCGAATCCAGAAAGGGATAGTTTTTTAAGAGGTAAATTAAATTCTTTTGAAAAATCAGTAAGAACATTGGAAATTTGTAAAGAATTAGGAATACCAAGATATATTCATTTCGTTGTTGATAAAGAAAGTATAAAAGAAATGGAAGATATGGAAAAATTAGCAAAAAAATATGATGCAAAGTTAATAAAACTTCCTTTTTTACCTCATTTAAATACACCAGAAATAATAGAAAGATTTGATTCAGAAATTTTAGCAAATGAATATCCTTTGGATTTGTGCCCAGCGGGCGTTTTAAGATTTTCGGTAAATGTTTACGGAGATGTTACCCCATGTGTTTATATCAGGGAAAATTTTGGAAATTTGTTAAAAGAAAGTTTTGCCGAAATTAAGGCGAGAATGCATAATTGGAGAGCTGAATGGGGTAAATGTAAAAACAAATGCATAGCAAAAGAAATTTTAATGAAAAAGATTAAAATCCCCGCTTAATCAAATAATCCTTTTTCTTTTATTGCTACGGGAGAACCGCCAGCATGCCATGATAATCTTGGTCTTACTTGTAAGGTAAGAATCCTTTCAGAGTTATCATCTAAAACAATTGCGGAACCCTTTTGTTTGGGTAAAGAATTAATATAATCTTGAATATCCTCAAGCATATAGGTTTGCATTACCGATCTTAAAGCCTCTATATCTGCTTTTGATGTAACTCTGTGAGAAATTATTAAATCTGCTTGTGATAAAGCATCTTCATGAAGTTTATTTGGTCTTTGAGTAATTAAAAGCAAAGAAATTCCAGGCTGTCTTCCTTGTCTTATTAAAGTTAATAAAGGTTCTGTTGCAGCAGTTACTCCCCTTGATGGCAGGAATTGATGTGCTTCATCAATCATTATCCAAACTAAAGGGATTGTTTCCTTTTTTTCACCGGTAATTATTTCTAGTTCTTCTGCTTTTCTTGAAACCAACCTTTCTCTAAATATTTTTCTTGATAATAACCCAACAAGCATACTTCTTACAGACCATCCTTCAGAAACCTGCATATAAGGAGAAACATCTAAAATAGAAATTGTTCCTGGTTTTATTAGTTCAATTAAGGGAGTTCCTTGTCTTTCAAATAAACCCCAATCTTCAGCAGCTAAAAATCTATTAATTAAAGCATCTTTAATATTTTGTTCAGATCTTTTTTCCCTTTCTATTTCTGAAATTATATCCCTAATTGAGTAAGAAGAGCCAAATTTCTTTTTAACATTTTTTATTACCCTTTCTATTAAAATCCCATAAGGATCTATCATGGAAAAACCAAAAGAAATTATCCAATCTTCAGCAGTTAATTCTCCACATGGTAAAGTAAATGCCGAATCTAAGGGAACACCCGCTTTTTCATAATCTTTAACATAACCTTTTGGAACAAATAATTTTGTATCTAAACCCCTTGGTTTTAATCCCCAATTTTCTAATAACTCCTTTTCTCTATCATTAGCTTGTTTCATTGACCAATAAATGCCCATTGTATCAATCATTAAAACGGAAAGATTTTTCTTAATATCATCGGGTAAATTTACAATTTCTTCAGCGATAATTGCACTTGAGTAACTTTTTCCCGTTCCTCTCTTGCCACAAATTAAAACGATGTGTGGTCTTATTAAATCCATTTTTACGGGATTTGTTAAATGCGTTTCTTCTCCCGTTTTTACAACGTGTTTACCAATAAAAGCAGTTCCCGAAGGACCATATTTTCTTAAATCTTCCTCATCCCTTCCAATAATAATTTCTTCCATTT
>CAZFVX010000053.1:0-1660 GCA_964522675.1 uncultured archaeon | reverse complement strand
ATCCAAAATATCAATTTCAAATTCACGAGTCTATCTCTATATAAACAATACCTTTCTACGGGAACAACTAAATTTGCATTTGATGGCGGTTGAAGACCCTTTTCTAAATAAATAGTTCCATTTAAAGAATCAGTTAAATTAAAATAAAAGTCATAACCAAAAATTTCCTTAATTTTTTGATATTCTGTATTATTAAATTCGTTTAATTTCGTTTCATTCAAGATATTTTCTTCGGACGCAAGACCAATTAATATTACATTACTTGAATTCCAATTTTCGGGCAGACCTTTAGTTCTTACTAAAGATTCGGAAACAATTGAGATTTTATTATTTATATCTTCAAAATTTCTTTTTATCTCATTTTGTGATGAGATATTGTTTATACTAAAAATTAACAAAGCAAAAACAGAAAAAAATATGACAATTGATATTACAAAATCCGTCGACCAAATTTGTGCTTTCATATCAAATCCTTTAATTTTCGTAAAATTGCTTTTACCGATAAAGCTAAATTGTTTAATTCTTTTATTTCCCCCAAAGAAAACCATTTATATTTTAAATGCTCTTTGATTTTTATTTCATTAAACTTAATTGGTTCTCCGAGATAAAATATAGATATCTGTTGAATTTTTTTATTGGGGTAAATACAAGAGCCAATTGTAAATAATTTTACATTAACATTTAGCCCGGTTTCTTCATAAGTTTCTCTCTTTGCTGTTTTTTCAGGATGTTCTCCAAACTCTATTCCTCCTCCAGGAAATTCCCAAACATTAGGTTTTTCCCTAAGAAGCATTAAAAATTTTCCATTTTTAATTAAAATTGTATATACAGAAAATCTTATTTCTTTCATGTTAAAACCAAAATTCTTCCATTTTCATTTTTAAGTATATTAAATCCCTTTGAAAGATTTTGTGAAATATTTCCAGTCAATAAAATTTTTTCATAAGTCTTATTATTGATTTCAAGAATCATGGTAGTAGAATAAATTGTAAGGTCATAATCAAAACCAGAAAGTGTTGAGGGTAAAGTTAAATTTGCCTCAAAACCATTTCCTTCAAGAAAAACCGTATTTAACTTGTCTGAAACTTTGTTTAGAAAATTTAAGGCACTCATATCGTTTTGTATTTCTCTCATTTCTTGAATTTTTGAAAAAGAAATAAAAACACCTATAATCAAGGCTAATAAAAATATTCCGGTAATTATTAAAAATTCTATTGTTATTTGAGATTTAAACCGAGATTTGAACATAATCTTCTTTTGCCTCTATATTTACATAATAATTTCCTTCTTGTGTAGGTAAACTTCCATTAAGTTGTGCTATCGATTCTCCAAAAATATCTGAAACTTCAGAATCAACTCTAACCTTGAAATTAATTGTAGTTCCACTAATATTTATTTCTTCAACTCCGCTTGGAATATAAATCTTTATTTTAACTTTTGCTGGGGGACCTTGAGAATAAACCAAGTCGGCATTATTTATTATGTCCCTAACCGCAGTTTTAGCGTAAGAAATTGATATTTCCGTACCACTTTGAGATTGAATATTATAAAGATATGCCCATAATGGAACAAGAAATGCTAAAACAATCATAACAATTAACATATACTCAAAAGCTGCTTGAGATTTCATATTAATTATTTGTTTTAAGAAAGTAATATT
>CAZFVX010000052.1:4610-5975 GCA_964522675.1 uncultured archaeon | reverse complement strand
AAGCCCAGTAATATCTTCGAATGGTTTAATATTTGTACCAGCTTTTGATAAAAATTTGTATTCTTTAGATTCAAAAGGAGAACTAAATCAAAAACTTAGTTTATTTAATGGTCTCCTAAGATTATCCCCATCAATAGCAAATAATATGATAATAATAGGAGCAGATAACGATAGAATTTATGCTCTTGGTTCAAAAGCAGAAGTTTCATCAACACAAATAATTCTCACTCAAGAACCAGAAACACCAGAATTGGGTTCAAATGTAACAATAAAAGTTATTTGGAAAACAGAAACAGGAGATATAATAGAAAGAACTGAAGATGCAAAATGTAAAATAACAATTGGAACAGAAACCAAAGAAATGGAATGGGATGAAACAAATCAGGAGTATACAATAACATTTACTCCACAAGAATCTGTAGAGTATAAAGTCACATGTTCAGATAAATTAGGAAGATACGAAACATCAACACAATCGGGAACAATAGGAATATCCTTAGGAAAAATAACAATTATTTCTCCTAAAGAACAAACATATGATACGAGTTTATTATTAGCAAATATAACAACAAGCAAATCAGCAACGTCATGCTCATATTCTTTAGATGGAGGTTCAAACCAAACAATGGATGGCTCAGGAACGAATTGGTACAAAGCCTTAATAACTGAAGATGGACAACACACGATTTTCTTTTACTGTGTCATTAATGAAAAACTTATATCAGCATATCGGCAATTTGCAATATTTACCCAAGAAACAAATGTAACACCTACCACTGGGGAAGGTTGTAATTTTGATTCAGATTGTCCAGGAACACAAAAATGTGAAAATAATAAATGTGTAACCTTAATGTGTGGGGAATGCGAATATATAGAAAATCATCAATGCAAAAAATATGAATGCTGCTCGGATTCGGATTGTGGATCAAATGAACGATGTGAAAACCATGAATGCGAAGAAATTTCTTGTGAATGTGGAGAAATAAAAGATCATGAATGCATTTCATACGAATGTTGCTCAGATGATGATTGTTCTACAGGAGAAATATGTAAAGACCATAAATGTGTAGAAAAAGAAATGATATTAACTCCACAAAAGCAAGAAGTATCTCAAGGAGAAATAATACCGGTTACAATCACAGATGAAGAAGGCAATCCAGTTCCAAATGCCGAAGTGATAATAACGTACGAATCAGGAGAAACAGAAACAGCGTATACAGATGCAAACGGAATTGTAAATATAAATGTAAAAGAACCAGGAATAGTTAGAATTTCGGCAACAAAAGAAGGATTTGCAGTGGGTTCTATGATGATAACGGCAAAACCAGGATTTAATTGGTTAACAATAATAATACCAATAATATT
>CAZFVX010000052.1:0-4510 GCA_964522675.1 uncultured archaeon | reverse complement strand
TAATAATATGAGTGAAATTTATCCCGCAATAAAAGCACTTATAGTAAAAAATGGAAAAATATTGATTTTAAAAAGAAGTGCAGAAGAAGATTGTTTTAAAGAAGAATGGGACATACCAGGTGGAAGAATTGAATTTGGGGAAATCCCTGAAGTTTCATTAAAAAGAGAAGTAAAAGAAGAATGTGGAATAAATATTGATATAATAAAACCAATAAGTATTTGGACATTTTTTAAAAACAACAAAAAAACACAAGTAGTAGGAGTAACAATGCTCTGTAAATACAAATCAGGAAAAGTAAAATTAAGTGATGAACATATGAATTTTAAATGGATAAACCCCGAAGAAATAAAAAATTATAAAACACAAGAAGGAATTAAAAAGGATTTCAGTGCGTTTATTAAATATGAAAACTGAAATTACATCTTTGGATTTAAAATTTCTTGTAAATGAATTAAAGGAAAATTTAGTTAATGGAAAAATTAGAAAAATCTATTCCTTGAATAAAGGTAAATTTTTATTTGAAATTTATACCCCTAAAAAAGGAAAGTTTTTTTTGTATTTTGATGGGACTAAAATTTTCCTGGCTTCAAAAAGAACAGCAGAAGAACCTTCGGGATTTTGTATGTTTTTAAGGAAAAGATTAATGGGAGAAAATATTGAGAAAATAAATCAAAGAGAATTTGATAGAATAATTGAAATAAAAACAAAAAATTATATTCTTATTTTTGAAATGATTCACCCCGGGAATTTAATATTATGCGATTTATTTTATGAAATTATAAACTGCTTAAAAAAACAAGAATGGAAGGACAGGGTAATTAAACCTAAATTAAAATATGAATATCCACCATCGTTTCCAAATCCCTTTACTTTAAACTTTAACGAATTTAAAAATTCAATTAAAAATTCAGAAAAGAAATTAATTGTTTTTTTAGCGAGGGATTTAGGTTTTGGTGGCGAGTATGCAAAAGAAATTTGTTTAAAGGCAAAATTAAATGAGAATGAAATTGGAAAAGATCTTTCAGAAAAAGAAATTAAAAATCTGCACGAAACGATAAAATCCATTGAAAAAATTAAACTTAAACCAACAATTTATGAGGATTCATTTTCACCCTTTCCCTTAGAAATTTATGAGGAAAAAAAATCAAAGGAAACAAAAACATTTTCTCAATGTTTAGAAAAATATTTCTTAAAATTAGAATCCGAGGACAAAGAGGAAGTTAAGAAAAGGGAGAAATTAGAAAAAATTTTAAACAAGCAAAAAGAGGCAATTAAGAAATGGGAAGAAACTGAAAAAAAATCAAGAGAAATTGCCGAAAAAATTTATGAAAACTATGCTTTAATCCAAAAAATTTTAGGAGAATTGAAAAACTTAAGGGAAGGGGGTTTTTCTTGGAAGGAAATCAAAGAAAAATTAAACTACCCCGAAATTAAGGAAATCAAAGAAAAACAAGCTTTAATTATTTTTATTTTAGATGGAAAGGAAATTCAATTTGATTTTAGAAAATCGATAGAGGAGAACGCTGCAAATTATTATGAAAAAGCAAAAAAGGCAAAAAAGAAAATTCAAGGAGCACAAAAAGCAATAAAAGAACAAAAAGAAAAATTAGAAAGAATTAAACCCAAAAAAGAAAAACCAAAGGAAAAGAAAAAACAAAAATGGTTTGAGAAATTTAAATGGTTTATTTCCTCTGATGGAATTTTAGTTATTGCCGGAAAGGATGCCACAAGTAATGAAATTTTAATTAAAAAACACACGGAACCCGAAAATTTAGTTTTTCATGCAGATATTCCCGGAGCGGCATTTGTTGTTATAAAATCAAAAGATTCACCAGAGCAAACAAAAAAAGAAGCAGCGGAGTTTGCCGCTGTGAATTCAAAGGCTTGGCAAAACAGATTCGGAGTAGTGGATGTTTATTGTGTAAAACCAAAACAAGTTTCAAAAAAACCACCTTCTGGGGAATATTTGCCTAAAGGTTCTTTTATGATCTATGGAGAAAAAGAATGGTTTAAAAATATAGAATTAAAATTTGCGATTGGTTGGAAAGGAGAAATTATATCGGGTCCCGTAGAAGCCGTGAAAAACAAAACAAAAAACTTTGTAATTTTAAAACCAGGTTTTAAAAAATCCCTAGAGCTCGCAAAGGAAATAAAAAAGAGATTAATTAAAAAAGCGGGAAAAGAAAAAGAAACGATCCAAAAAATCCCTTTAGAAACGATCCAAAAACTTATTCCTTCTGGAAAAGGTGAAATTGCAAAATGAATTTAAAACTTATTCTTAATTTCCTTTTATGTTATACGCGGCCGTTATAGGATCGGGGGAAACATGCTTTGAACCAGCATTGATTTTATATTCCTCTGGAGGAAAAGATTTTAACGAATTGGCATTAAACATAGAAGAATGTTCAAAGAAATACCCAGAAATTTCAAGTTCAGTTACGGGAATAAAAAGAGATTTACCCGTTTATTCTTCTATTTTTCAAATGATTAGTGAAGAAAATAAAGAATTCTCTAAAATTTTTTCTATAGAGCCGGATAAAGAAAGATATAAAACACAAATCAAAACTTCGGAATGCTTTCCAGAAATAAAAGATAAAATTGAAGTATTGAATGCAGCAATCCCTACCCATAAGTCTTATCCAAATGAAGAAATAAGAGAGGCCGGAGAAAATTTTGTAAGGGGATATTCTGAAAAATTAGATTTAGTTATGGAAAAATGGACGGTACTTGGTATAGGAGAGTCTTTAGGAGAAGTTACAAAAAAAGATATATATGAATTTTTTACAAACTTAACCAAATTATTAAAACCAAACGGAATTCTTTTATTTGCTGAACCAATATATGAACTATTTGGAAAATCTTATGAAAAAGAATTGGAAGAGAAGGTAAAAGAATTTTTAAATCCCTTTAAATTATATGCTAAAAAAATAGAAGTTCCAAAAAAGAATTGGGTTGTTGTTAAAGCAAAGAAAATCAAACTATAAACATACTTTTCTTATTAATTCTTCATAAATTTTTGTTGCTTTTTTTAGGTTTTTAATTGGTATGAACTCATTTATTACGTGTGCTTGTGATTCTAAACCAGGACCCATTGTTATACAAGGAATTCCAGCATCTCTATAATATAATTCTATTTCTGTATATCCGGATTCCCCAATCATTTTAAATCTTTCGATTTCATTTAAAATTCTTATTAACTCAAAATTCTTGTTAATTTCCATTGGCAACCTGCTTATTCCTGATTCTATTTCGGCCTTTAATTTTAATTTCTTTAATATTTTCTTTATTTGGTTGATTGCAATTTTTGGGGTTTCTCCGGGAATGAGTCTTCTATCAATTTCCACTTCACAAAAATCGGGAACAATATTTATTTTTGTTCCTCCCTTAATAACACCAACATTTATTGTTCCGCTTCCAAGCAAAGGATTCTTGTTCTTTTTTAATTTCTTTATAAGTTTTCTTAATTCTTGTATAAACTCTACGGCTTTGTAAATTGCGTTATCCCCTAATTCCGGTCTTGAACCATGAGCGGCTTTACCTTTAAATTTAACTTTTATACTTGTTATACCTTTCTGTGCAACCGTTAAATTCAAATCGTTACATTCCGCGGTTATTCCATATTTTACATCTTTGAAAACATCTTTTCTATTTTTTATCAAATATTTTGATCCTCCCAATGAAACTTCTTCATCACCAACAAAAACCAATAATAATTTTTTCTTAAATTTTTCTTTTCCTAAATTCTTTACCGCCGTTAATATTGCTGCCAAACCACCTTTCATATCACTTGCTCCTCTCCCATATATCTTTCCGTTCACAATTTTACCTTCAAATGGGTCAAATTTCCATTTATTTAAATCGCCTGCGGGAACGGTATCCATGTGACCATTAAGCATTAAGCCTTTACCACTACCAATAGAGGCAACAACATTAAATCTATTTTTACCAAATTCTATCAATTCCGCTTGAATTTTTAAATCTTCCAGAAAATCTTTTATGTATTTAGCTATTTCTTTCTCATTGCCCGGAGGGTTTTCTGAATTTATCTTTATCAACTCTTGGGTTAATTCTATCTCGTTCATTTTAATACCTTATTTCAAAACTATTAAATTCCCCTTTATACTCCTCTTCCTTCACATCGATTTCATCAACTCTCGAACCGGGAGGACCTTTCTTGCAAAATTCTATCATTTCTTTCACTTTTTCTTCCTCACCCTCAAAAACAGCTTCAACCCTCCCATCAGGTAAATTTCTAACCCAACCATTAACACCTAACTTCAATGCCAAATCTTTTGTGTTAGCCCTAAAGAAAACTCCTTGAACAATTCCAGAAACCCAAACGTGAACTCTAGTTTTCATAATTCTTCATTAATGCAAAGCGCCACGCTGGAAAAATTTCAATTTCTTTTTTGTTTACAAAAATTTTTTTAAATTCATTTTTAGAAATAATATATCCTTTATTAACTTTAAATTTTTCCATAAATTCAATTAAATTTTTATAATCTTTTG
>CAZFVX010000051.1:0-6001 GCA_964522675.1 uncultured archaeon | reverse complement strand
TTAAAGATTTAAATGTTGAAAAGATTATAAAGATGTAAAAGCGTTACTTTTGTATTATATATAATAGGGGTGATAAAATGTATTATACAAAAGAGGAATTGGAATTTAAATTTTGTAGGGAAATTGATATAGATTTAAGTAAATTTAAAGAACAATTTAATCTTCTTAAAGAAATAGGTTGGTTTTTTGATGGGGATTTGTTTGTTGTCGTTAAAAAAATTGATGATGTTGCGATTGTTAGTAATGATGACGATTATGAGAGAGGTTACGAAATCGTTGAAAATCCAAATCTTGATGAAGGAAAAATTATTTATTACTATGAAAAGGTAATTGTGGTTGATGTAAAAAATAAAGATGTTATACTTAAAGAATTAAATAAATTTAAGAGATATTTAAGGAGTAAAGATAAATATTTTTCATTCTATAAATATAAAGATAAAATTAATTATGTTGATGATGGCATTATAATAAAATTAATTGAAGATTTTAAAAAAGAATTGGAAGAAGAAGAAAAAAGGAAAGAAGAAGAAAAAGAAAATAAATTAAAAGAATATGAAGAAAAAAGCATATTCGATTTAGATGATGATAATAGGTGCTATGGAAATGTAATAGAATGGAAAAAGGGGTTATATGATAAGTTTGTTATAAAATTGCCTGATAATATAAATCGATTTTTATATCTTGGTGAATTAAAAGAAATATTAAATACAAATGAACCTTTGAAGTTATTTAATAAATTATGTGAATATTTAAAAGTATTTAATATATCATATAAAAACAATTCATTTTCTGTTGTTAATAAACCGAGAAATGCGAAAATAGATGGTGTGCGTGTTGCTAAAGGAATGATACCTTCCTTATTGTATAAGTTATTCTTTAAAAATTATACTATTGAGGATATTAAAAAAATCGGAAAGTTGTCTGAAATAAAATATAAATTTTTGTGTCTTAATGAAATACGAGTTATGGATATTAGTTTTCCTATTAAGGTGGATATTATAGATAATAATACTTTTGAAATTGAAATAGAAAACTATAAAATTAAGTTAAATTGGGAATGGATAAAAGATAAATTCTTTTATGGTTTTGCATTAAAAAAAGAAAAAGAAATTGAAGTTAAAGATTTCTTTAAAATTATGTTTGAATTTGGTAATATTAAAAAGGAAGATGTGTTTAAAATTATAAATAAATATAAATTAATAAGTAATTTGTAAAATGAAAATAAAATGTAATTTGTGTTGGTATGAGTTTGAGGAAGGGGATACTATTTATGAATGTCAAGAGTGTAAGGAAATATTTTGTGTGGATTGTATTGACGAGCATATTTATGAAGAATTGGAAGGGTTTGCTGATGAATGCTATGAAATAACAAATAAAGTTTGTGAAGAATGTGGGAATTGTGAAGAAACTATGTATAAATGCCTTGATTGTGATAAAATATTATGTAAGGATTGTAAGGAAGAACACGAATGTGATTCGGAATTTGAGGAAATTTATAATGAGGTTTGTAAAGAATGTGAATGTTGTGAGGAAACATTATATGAATGTTATTTTTGTGAGAATTATTTATGTTCTAATTGTTTAAATAATCATCTTATTAAGAACCATAAAAATGCGTTTATTTTAAAATATGGTTATAAGGAATATTTAAAGGAAAAAATTATTGAGGGGTTATAAAATGAAATGTCCTATATGTGGAGAAGAAGATAAATTTTATGAAATTAGATTAAGTATCTATGAGATATTTTTTAATGATTGTGGCGAATGTGAAGATAGTAAATTTTGGGATATTATAGGGTTTTCATTACCTTATTGTGAAAATTGCCTTAATTATCTTAAATATGGTGATGATGGTAAACTCGTTAAAGCAAATTTTGAAGATATTATTGATATGGTTATTGAATTTTTAAATATCTTGTTAAATATTAAAATAAGTAACAAATCTAAAGAGGAAATAAAAAGAATAATTAATAAAGAACTTGTGATTAAGGAGTTATAAAATGTTTGATAAGTATGCATACCTACATAAAGAATTAATATTACAATTTTTAACAAGGGCTATTCCACCTATTAGTTATCCTGTTATTGATGTCAAAAAGATAAAGAAAAGCAAAAAGAATTGTTGTGTTGAAAATTGTAATAATAAAGCAAATATTGTTTTGGTTAGGGGTTATTTTACTTCCTGTATTGAAAACCCAAAAAGTAAAATACATATTAGAAGATTAACATACTTATGTGAGGATTGTTTTATTATTCTTGTTGAGGAATTTGCTGAAAAATTAAAAAATGATATACTTATTGAATGCTCTGAAAAATACAAATTAAAGTGCAAAATTATTGATAATCTCTAAAAGCGTTACTTTTGCATATAATATATGGGGGTGATAAACTATGCTAAATAAAAGCGAAATAATAAATGCTGTAAATTCTATACCAAATTTTGCTTTTAAAGATGTATATGTTAAAGGCGTTGATGGAAATATGCATAAAACGAGTTTTAAAGTAATTGTTGAGGAAAATACAAATAATGTTATTTCGATTGTAACCAATAAATACAAGTTAATCCAATTTAAAGATGTGTATATGCCGATTATCGATAGTTTTCAGGATTGCTTTGGAGATTTAAAATATTGTGATGGTGTTGGAATTATGTTAATATTTCCAGATGGTGAGAGTTTTGTATTTGATAGTGCAAATCACAAATATAGGGTTGGTTTATATATCATAAATTCGGTAAATAAAACTTCTTCTGTTAAAATTAATTTTGCTATACTATATGATAATAAATACTTTTTTGTAATACCGAGAATTAAAGGGTTTAAGAGGAAGCATATTGGTAATATAGAGAAAGTTGTTGCAGATTATGAAAAATTTTTAGATAATATTAAAGAAACTTGGAAAACCATAGTAACAAAATTATCTGAAAAGTATTTAGACGATAACGAATTGGAAGAATTATTAAACGAGTTAAAACTCGGCAAAAAGATAAGGAAAATCATAAAAAATTCTGGTTATAAAAATGTTTGGGATATATTTAATCTTTCTATTAGTGAAATACTCAAGAAAAAGTATAAGAAAGAAACAAGCAGGTATGAAAAAATAAGATATATCTGTGATATTATCTATAAATACGCTGTAATTGAAGAATTATAAAGGAGGTAAAAATGGGGCATAGGGCGTTAGTTGGAAAAATACTAAAAGATGGTAAGGTAGAGGTTTACTACTCACATTGGGGTGCATTGAATTGTTATAATGCTGGTGATAAAAAACCAGAAGTGCCAGATGAACCAGATGAAGAAAGATGGATTGTAGATAATATACAAAAATTTGCTGAAGAAGAAATAGATTATTTACATCACGAGGCTGTATGGATTGATGGTGAAGCGTATTTGCCTTTATGGATATTTCCAGCAAGTAACATTCCTGTTGATAAATGGATAACTGCGGGTTTTGGTATATTAATAAAGGTTAAAAATGGTAAAGAATTTAATTATTTTTATGATAAGTTGTGTCATTATAGGGAGTTAATAGATGACTTGGTTGAATTAGATATAGATAAGAAAATATTGTTAATAATTAATGAGGTTGTTAATTGGTGTAGCAACAACATACCAAAATTTAGTCCATTCGGTTATAAGTTTTTTTATGTTCCGAGAAAGGAACTTTTTGAAATACTAAAGAATGATGATGAAAAAGGGTATAAAAAATATCCTCACATTAAAAGAGAATTAAACAAGATAAGAAAAATATTACTAATAAAAAATCTTTAAAAATGAAACTAAAAATAATATATAAAAAGTATAAAGATGGAAGGTTTAAACCTGTATTTATAAAGCAGTATAATAGGGATAACTTTATGCTCGAAATAGAAATTGTAAAAAATGGTAAGAGTGGTTATATTATATTAACAGAGGATAAAATATATATTGATATACCAAAAGGGCTTATAGATTGGGATATTTCAGAAGGCATATTAAAAGAATACTTTGTTAATAGATTATAATTTATATTGGGAGTGGTATTGATTTATTTTCATCTAATAAACTTTCCTTTTTCCTACCTTTAATAAATGATACATCTTGAACAATATCTTCAAAAACAAAAATGGTCTCTTGTCCTAATTCGTTGCCTACCTGTTTAGCAAAATTTTTCATAAATTCAACATCTTTCTTTAGAATACTATTTGCTAACCTTATACATTCGTCTGTTTTCATCTTATCTTCAGTATTGCATAATGTTTTAAATTTAATAATGTCTGGGCTTTCATCGTATGGGTTTTGGAAATCTCTTGAAGCAAGAACTACTTTGTTAGGCTCACAAACCAATTTTTTATTATTATCCACATAACAGCCATATCCATCTGTTATTGTAACTCCACCAAAATGACTTGATAAACTTTCGATATATTTATTAAATACATCTCTCCTAATTGGATACCCAGAATTGTCTTTAGTTGGGATTACAATTTGCCAAGTCCTTTCAGTAATTGGTTTTATTGTTAATTTCATAAAAAATATAAAACAAAAAAGTATATAAATCTTTCGAAAATGGCTGTGGCTGAAGTAGAAATAATCGATATGAGGAAAATAGGTAGTATATCCGAACTTTTAATTAAAGGGAGATGTGATAACGAAAAAATAGTCGGGGATATAACAAAAATAGTGTTAGATGAAAATGGGGAATATTGTTATATATATTTAGATACAGGTTACAGGATATTTCTGAAATTGGATAAACTTAAAAAAGAGTTGGTAATAAAGGGGTTATAAAATGGAAAAGTTATTTGAAGGTTGGTTGATATTGAATTGGAAGAATAAGCAAATGAGGGTAATAAAGAAGAAACCTAAAAATATTGGTGCTTTTGAAATACCTATATTGTTAAGGATAAAGGTTAAAATTCCTGAAAGGGTTGATATTAAAGCAGAAGGGGAAATAGAAGTGCCTTTACCAAAATTAAAGGAAATGGTTATAGAAGAACTATAAAATGAAAATAAACAATAAAAGAAAATTACGGGGGTGATAGATAATGGGTTATTACTTTACAATGATGGGAGATTTGAAAATAAAGAAAGAAAAAATAAAAGAGTTTAAAGAAAAACTAAAAGAGATAAAAAAGAAGGCTGATAAAGAAGAATTTTACTTTGTTAATTATTTCTTTGGAGACGATTTTAGTATAGATGAAGGGGGATGGCTTAATTGGGAAGAGTATTATGGGAAATGGTATGGCGATGAAGAGTTTGTTAAATTTATAAAAGATTTTGTAGAGGAAACAAAAATATATTTTGTTGGCGAAGATGGGCAACAATGGGGTTACTACTTTGATGGTAAGGGAAGGGTATTTATGATTGGATTTAAAGAAGAAATTGTTAAGGAATTAAAATGAAAATAAACAATTTAGATAAGTATTTAGAACCTTTAAGGTATGTATTGAAAAAAGAAGGAAAAACAGATAAAGAGATAGAAGAAGAAATAAGGAAAATAAAAGAGCAGATAAAGAAATTATAATCACTTTTCATTGTGATAAAGCGGGGGATAACTGAACATTAACTACTAATCGGAGGTGGTGCAGAGTGCTTTTAATGAACCCACTTTAAGTATATATGCTTAAAGGAGGTGATATATAAAAATGAGTGTAAGGGCTTATAAAATAGAAAAAATATCAAAATTTGAAACATTTAACTTATGGCATGATGAACTATTTATGGAAATTTTTGAAGAAATTATTGGGCTTGATGTTTTAAGTATTGATGGAACAGGTTATTTTTGTATTGACAAAGAACAACTTAAAGAAATGAAAAGATTACTTAAAGAAAAATCTAAAAATTACAATAAAGAAGAACGAAAAAGAACAATTGAAATTTTTAAGAAAATAGAAAAAGATATGGGAAATAGATGTTATGCAAGTTATATCTGCTTTTAAAAATGAGATATAAAATTATTACAATAGGAGAAGAAGAATATCTTGTAAAGGAAAGTAGAGATGGAGACGAAATAATTGGTA
>CAZFVX010000050.1:0-6287 GCA_964522675.1 uncultured archaeon | reverse complement strand
CTACAACTTTCTTACTTAACTTCTCAATGGATTCAGAAAATTTCTTTCTAAGAAATTTAAACATATTAAAAAATTAAAGGGTTAAGAATAATAAATTATGTATTCTGGAAGTTCAAAATTTTCCTTTATTTTTTCCTTTATTTTTAAAAGTGTTAAATCTAATTTTTCACTTAAAGATTTTATTTCCTTATATATTTCCTCGTTTTTTAATTCTTCTTCTGGGATTTTATTTTCTTTGCTTTTTAATAAATTGCGTAACCTCATGTAGTTTTCTAAATTTTCATATGAATATTCTTTAGAATATCTATTTTCTTCTACACCCCTTAAAAATTCTTCTGCTGATTCTATTACTTCTTTATAATTTTTTAAAATCTTTTTAATGTCAATATTTTCTTTATTTGAAAACCCCGTATCTGAATTATAACCTTCACAATCAATAGAAACGCTCATATTTATCTGTTTAATAATTAGAAATAAAAATTTAAAAAGAAAAATTTAAAGTTCTGCTCCTCGCTCTTTTTTCATTCTTTTTAATTCTTCTTCTAAATCAAATTTTGCATTTTGTTCTAAATTTCTATCAGGACGAAATTCAGATGTTATATTATATGATAACGACGTTATTCCCATAAACAAAGACCCGAGATAAGATTCTATTTGCGATACTTCATTCCTAATTAAATTTAATTCTTCATACTCTTTTCGGCTTAAATTAGATTTTTTTATTAGTTTTTCTACACATCTGATTAAAGGATCTATCCTTTGTAAAAGAGTATTGGTATCAACTGGTATATACCATCCTGACTCTATTATATTATTTTCTAATCGATAAAGTTGCTCAAGAACATCTTCTGGATGAATAACAGGAACAATATCTTTAAAATATTCTAATAATTTTTGAGGATTTTGGTTTGGTATATACTTTTCAATTTCACGTGCATGAATACCACGTGTTTCACCAATAGAAAACTCTTCAGGTCTGAGTTTATAAGGCACTCTTTCACCTCCAAATTTAAATCCACCGAATTTTATGTAATTTTTACGTAATTAATATTTAGGTGGGATATTCTTTTATTTTTTTCGGTTTTTGATGACTTTTAAGTCATTACGTGTTAATTTTTTAGCAGGAGTTCCCGATTTATATGCAGCTCTTGTTATCGCATGCGCGGATACGGGGGAAGTTAAAAAAATAAAAAATATAATGAATAATGCCTTAATTGAAAAAACAGAATAAAATTTTTCAATGAAAACTCCAAATAAAACTAAGCATGAACCGCCAACATTACAAACTGTTTGTGCATGCGTTCTTGTATATACATCGGGAAATCTTAATATTCCCATGGAACCTATAATTGCAATTATTCCACCCAAAATCATTAAATAAATTCCCATCATTTCCCCAACTCCTTTCCTTCTAAATATTTTGCTATTGCGATTGTTCCAGTAAAGGCGAGAATCACATAAACTATAGATATATCTAAAAATAAAGGATTGTTATAATAAACAGATAAAACAACCATTATAGTTGATACAAGAACTGTTAATGCATCTAGAGCAATAACCCTATCGGGCGCACTTGGACCCAAAAAAATTCTAATTAAGCAAATTATTCCAGCGATTGAAAGCAAATAAATAACGATTTCAATCATTTAATCCCATATTTTCTTTAAAATTTTTTCAAATTTCATAATCTTCTTTTTAGGTTTAATAGATAAACAATGAATAAATAACCTTTTTCCTTTAATATCTAAGGTTAATGTTCCAGGAGTCATTGTTATTGAATTTGCTAAAACCGTTAAACCAAACTTTGATTTGTGTTTTGGCTTTATTTCAATTATTCCTGGATTTATTTTTCCAGTTAAAATTCTATAAATAACTTCTAAATGAGCTAAAATTTCTTGAAAAATATAATATGGAATATAACCAAGAAAATAAAAAAATCTTGGAAAAAAATTTTTCACTTCCCCTTTAAATAAATCCCTCAAAGCAAAGCTTACAAAACCAGAAACGACAACCCCAACCAAAACTTCTTGGTAACTAAATCCAGTTAAAAGAATCCAAAAAATAAGTAAAAATGAAAATAAAATTGTAAAACTTCTCATAATTTATTTTAGGTTTTTCATAATATTATTTTTAACCCTTTCAAATTCTTTTGGTAAATCCTCTGGATTTATTTTATTTTTTAAATAAACAGAAAATCTTTTTTTATACTCATTTAAGTTTTCCTTTTTTAATTTTTCAGCATATTTTGCTATGTGTTCTCCTTTAACCCTTTCTTCTTTAGGTAAAATTTCTTCTGAATGAGGAACATTTATACCGGACTCTAGAAATCCTTTTAAGGCGGCATAAATTCTACTTTCTTTTGTAGAAACATTTAAACCAATATCTAATACAGCTTCTTTTATTTTTGCTTTTTTTGCTTTTAAACCAGCGATTAACCCAATTAAATATGCTGCTGGTATGTTTCCAGAATTAATTTTCCATCCAAATTTTTTTAAATCACAACAATCGGCAAAAACAATTGTTTTATCGCCTTTAGGATCAAAATTAACAATTTGACAAATCATATTATTTAATGATCTTCTAATAACCAATCTTGGTTTTTTAGAAAGTAATAATTTTAACCTTAATCTATAATCTGTTTTGCCTTCTCTCCTTCTTCTATGAGGAACTATATAAGTTTTTTTGTATTTCATTTTTTCACTTTTATTAATTCATTTTCTTTTAAGTAAGTAAGCAAATGTTTTTTTGTTTTAAATGCCCCACCTTTAGCCATTAAATAAACTTTTCTATAATCTTTTTTTTCAATTTTTTCGGAATCTCTAAGTTCTTTTAAAA
Source organism: uncultured archaeon (assembly GCA_964522675.1). Lineage (GTDB taxonomy): Archaea > Aenigmatarchaeota > Aenigmatarchaeia > QMZP01 > CAZFVX01 > CAZFVX01. The sequence continues at coordinate 3,452 of CAZFVX010000050.1, read as the reverse complement.
CCTTTCTTAAAGCTCTAATATTTTTCATCCATTGTTCCTTTTTTGGTGTTCTTGCTTTTTTTCTTCCTTTTCTACTACCATGACCTTTTCTTCTACCCTTCCTTTTTTGCTTTAAAATTTTCTTTGAATTAACCTTGGATTGACCTTTTTTTTGTTCTTTCCAAATTAAGCCTTTTCTAATCAATCTCCTTATATCCTCTCTTGTTAGTGCTTTTTCAACTTCTTCATCACTTTTAATTTTAACTCTGCTTATTCCCGCTTTTAAAACCTTTTTTGCCAATTTTTTCTGGGAATCTAATTTCATATTATCCACCAAAATCTTGAGGCTTTAATTTAAAATCTGTATTTTTCTTTATTTCTCCCCTATTTTTTAATATCTCTCTTGCCAATATCCAAAAAATTAAGGCCAATGCCTTTTTGCCATTATTATTTGTTGGAATTACAAAATCTACATTACTTACTTCATTAAAAGTATCGCATAAAGCAATTATGGGAACCCTTCTTTTCTTCGCTTCTTTAATAGCCTGTCTATCAACTAAAGGATCCACAATAAAAACAACATCAGGCTCATAAAAACCTTTATAAGAAGGGTTTGTTAATGTCCCAGGATAAAATCTTCCAGAAATGGCCTTTCCACCAACTGTTTCAGCAAATTTTTTTACTGGATTTTCGGCATTTGATTTTCTTGAAACTACCAATATATTTTTAAATTTAGATAAAAAATCAGCAGCTATTTTAATTCTATTATCAACTTTTTGTAAATTTAAAACAGCTAGACCATCATCTCTTACTTTGTATACAAACTGTTTCATATACTTTGTACAAGATTTCATTCCTATATGCACACCAGCTGACAAATATTCAGTTTTATTTACTAACATGAAACCCCCTAAATATTATATAATAGTTTATTAGAAGATTATTAATTTAAAAAAGTTAAATTTAAAAAGTTTTAAAAATTAACTCATTCATTTTTTTGTTTTTAACCTCGTTCCAAATTTCTATTAATCTGTTAAGTTTTGATAACCTTTCTTTTCCATAAGCGCCTGTTTTTATTATTGGAGTTTCCCAAGCAATTGCCAAATCAGCAATCCAATTATCTAAAGTTTCTCCCGACCTGTGCGAGATTATAGGAACAATTTTATTTTTCTTTGCGATATCCACAACCTTTTTAGCTAACGAGAGATTGCCAATTTGATTTGGTTTTATAATAACTCCATTAATCGATTTTATTCCCCTTTTAATTCTTTCGGGGTTTGTACAAATTAAATCATCTCCAACTATTAAACAATTTTTAACTTTTTTTCTTAATTCCGAAAAAGATTTAAAGTCTTCTTCTTGAAACGGATCTTCTAAATAATATAAATTATATTTTTCCTTGATTTCTTTTATAAAATCTATTTGCTCCCCCGGAGACAAGGTTTTACCTAATTTTTTATAATTATAAAATTTCCCATTCCAAAAGTTTGAGGCGGCAAAATCAATTCCAATTTTTAATTCAAAATCTTCTGTGATTTTAGATAAAAATTCTAGTGTTTCTAAGTCATTTAACTTTGTTTTCCATGCATTTTCAAAATTTTTTCCAATTAAAAGATTTCTTTTCTTTAATTCTTTACCAATTAAATTATAAACCTTTAAATTAGTTTCAACCGCCTCTTTTGGATTTTTTGCTTTCCAAGGTAATATTAAAAACTCTTGAAAATCACTTCCACCACCGTGTGCACCACCGCCAATTACATTGCCCAAAGGAAATGGAAATTTATAAATCTTTTTTAATCCATTTAATTTCCAAAGTTCTCCAGAGGTTTTTGCCCTCGCAAAAGCAACAGAAATTGCTAAAGCTAAGTTTCCGCCAATTTTACTAAATTTTTTAGTTCCATCTATTTTTTCAAGTAAATTATCTATATTTTCCTTTTCTTCTAAACCAATAAACTTTTTTTTAATTTTTGGAAAATCTTTTAAAACTTTGCTAACGGATATTTCTATTGCCTCATGAACTCCTTTTGAAGTCCCCGAGGGAACGGATGCAGAATAAATTCCCTTTTCTGTATAAATTTTTATTTTAATTGTGGGTTTTCCTTTAGAATTTAAAATTTGGGTAATTTTTATGTCTTTAATCATATAAAATTACTTTTCTTCTTCTTTAACATCAATGGGGATTACTCCCTTTTCCCATTCAAGTTTTGCTATTTCCATGGGATCGGTAACACCTTTTGGAACTTTAATTAAAGGAGGTGCTCCATGTTCTAATTGTAAAGCCCTTGCCGAAATTATTCTAACTTTTTCATATTTTGTGTACTTTTTCATAAAACCACTAACCAATATATCTTAATTGTTCATCTTTTATGGGTTTTTTAGTTCTTTTCATTAAATTCATTAATGCCTCTCTTTGTAAATCTTCTGCCTTCTTTATAAACTTTTCCATTTCTTTTACTTTTTCTTTAAGTTTAGTCATATCGATTTTAACATTTAAAATTTTAACTAATACATTAAGAACTGCTTCTGCTGCTTTGGGGTCTGTTACTATCGGAAAACCAGAGGTTTCTCCCAATAAACAAATACCTTTCATTCCCTTTTCTTTTCCTATACCTAAAAGCAAACCAGCTGCCCCCGCTATATAACCAACATTTTTTTCCGCTTCAAAATTTATATCATAATTTTTATACTTTTCAAATGACTCATCATCTGTGGCGGCGCCTATAACTCTTGGTTCATCAATTAGTTCCCCCTTTCCCAATCCGCCCACGGTAAAAATTTCTTTTGTTCCCAAGTTTTTTACAAAATCTAAAATGTTTTCACATATTTCATAATGCCCTTCTGGTGAGAGGGATTGAGAGTCTCCCACTAAGAATATAAGATCTCTTTGATTTTTTTCTTTTGCCTTCCAATAATAAAATTCATTTTTTAATAAATGTATTTGAAAGTCGTTTTTTAGCATAACAAATGGGAAAAAATGTCTTGAATATAATTCTGCAAATTTTTTTGCTTTTAATTCTTCAATTAAATAACTAACGGCAACTCTTCCTATATTTCCAATCCCGGGTAAACCCTCAATTAAAACTGGATTTTTTAATTTTACTTTTTCCAAAACTTTTATTTTCGTCATATAAATCCTTTTTATAATTATATAAATAAATTATTTTGCATCTTTATATTTTATTTTCCTCCTATATTTTCCATATTTATCTTCAAGAGAAAATTTAGGTGGTCTGGGTCTTTTAGTTTTAGATTTGCAATAAGGACAAATTTCTTTTAAAGTATATTTTTCACAATTTATACATTTTTTAAGTTTATACATATAACTAATTTAAATAATTAATTAATATATTGCCATTGCCCCTGTGGTGTAGTCCGGTTAAGCATATGAGCCTCTCGAGCTCAAGACCCGGGTTCAAACCCCGCTTTTTACAGGAGCTTTCGCTTCCGCAAAAATCGGGAGCAAAAATAGGAAA
>CAZFVX010000049.1:0-6317 GCA_964522675.1 uncultured archaeon | reverse complement strand
AAATGTTCTGTAGGTGTTGCCGTTATTTCTATTTGGCCAATTTTTGTTTTATCCCCTGGGTTTAAAATTTCATATTTTTCTAATTTATTTAAAAAATAATCTGAAATTACTGGTTTAAAACCATCACCGCCTTTAATAACACGTTCACTACATATTAAAACTCCTTTTTTCTCTTTTTGTAAAGTCATGGCCTCTATAACCATTTCTACATCTGTATAATGATCTGGATGAGAATGAGAAACTAAAACACCCGTTAAACTTTTAAGAGAAACCCCAAATTCCTTTGCCCTCACCAATGCCCCTGGGCCGGGGTCTATATGCAATTTTTCTTTTTCCATTTCTAAAATCCAACCGCCACTAGCCCTTATTTGGCTTGTTACAACAATTCTCCCACCACCCGTGCCTAAAAAAATAATTCTTGTCATAAAATAATATTTAGTCTTGGGTTTTTAAATTCCTTGGAACTCATTTAAACTTTTTACTGAGAAGTTCGTTTTAGTTGATAAAACATTTACCAAGGTCTTGCTTAATTCTAAATTAGTTATTACGGGTACTCCAAACTCTACCGACATTCTCCTAATCATATATCCATCATCAAGTGTTCTTTCTAAACTTTTAACTCCATTAATTAGTTTTGGTATATTAAAAACTAATTTTATTTTTTTATTTAATAAATAATCCTTTATATTCGGCTTTTTGTCTTCTGATATTTTATGAAGAATAATATTAGAAATTCCGTTCTTTGTAAGCTCCAATCCAGTGTGCTGGGTTGAATAAATAAAAAAGCCCATTTCTTTAAGTTTTTTAGCGATAGAAACAATTAATTTTTTCTGCTCCCCACCAACCGAAACCAATACCGAATCTCCGGGTTTTGGTATTATCAAACCACTTGCTATTAAGGCTTTTAAAAACGCATCCGAAAAACTATTTCCCAAACAAGCAACTTCTCCCGTGGATACCATTTCTACACCTAAAACGGGATCAGCCCCATACAACCTCACAAAAGAAAATTGTGGTGCTTTTACCCCGTAATATTTTGGTTTAATCTCCTTTTCCGGTATATCATATCCAAGCATGGCATCAACTGTTATTTCCATTAAATTTTTACCAATTACTTTTGAAACAAAAGGCATCGACCTAGAGGCCCTGAGATTACATTCAATAACGAAAATATCACCGTTTTTAACGATATATTGAATATTAAAAGGCCCCTTTATTTTTAAAGACAAAGCAATTTTTCTCGTATATTCTCTTATTTTATTTTTTATTTTTTCTGAAATCGTTAAACTTGGGATTGACATCGTTGCATCCCCAGAGTGTATTCCGGCATTTTCGATGTGTTCTATTATTGCACCAATAAAGACCTTTTTCCCATTGCAAACTCCATCAACTTCCACTTCTTTTGCATTTCTTATAAATTTCGAAATAACCACAGGATGTTCTTTTGATATTTTGGTTGCTTCTTTTAAGTATTCTATTAATTGTTCTTCATCAAATGCGACATTCATAGCGGCTCCAGATAAAACATAACTGGGTCTTATTAAAACGGGATAACCAATTTTTTTAGCAAATCTTTTTGCTTGGTCTAGAGTTTCTAGTTTGCTCCATTTGGGTTGTTTTATTCCTAAAGAATCTAATAAAGAAGAAAACTTTGATCTATCTTCTGCTTTATCTATATCTTCTGCACTCGTTCCCAATATTTTTACACCGCTATTAGCAAGTTTTTTAGCGAGATTGTTTGGTATTTGACCTCCAACCGAAACCACAACACTTTCTGGTTTCTCTTTTTCAATTATATCTAAAACTCTTTCTAATGTAAGTTCTTCAAAATAAAGTTTATCAAGGACATCAAAATCCGTGGAAACCGTTTCGGGGTTATAATTGATCATGATGACTTCTTTTATTCCCTTTTTCTTTAATGCCCATGCGCAATTAACGCAACACCAATCAAATTCAACACTAGAACCAATCCTATAAGCACCAGAACCAAGAACAATTACTTTTTTAGTTTTCTTTAATTTTATATCATCCTCAATTCCCCCATAAGTGAGGTAAAGATAGTTTGTTTTAGCTGGCCATTCAGCGGCAAGTGTATCAATTTGATTAATAACGGGGATTATACCTAATTCTTTTCTAATCTTCCTAATCTCCACTTCACTTTTTCCAAAAATTTGGCCTAATTTTTTATCAGAAAATCCAAATATTTTTGCATCCTTAATTAAATCAATGGATTTGGTTTCCTTGATTCTTTCTTCCAGTTTAACAATATTTTCAATCCCGTGTAAAAACCAAAAATCTATTCCCGTTAATTTATGAATTTGTTTTATTTCTATACCCTTTTTTAGCGCATTAACTATGTAAAATAATCTTAAATCGCTTGGGTTTTCTAATTCATATTTTATTCTTTCAATTTCAGAATCTAAATCTTCTGTATCGGTTAATTCTCTTCCCATATCTAACATTCTTACTGCTTTTTGTAGAGCCTCTTCAAATGTTCTACCTATTGCCATTACCTCTCCAACGGATTGCATTTGAGTTCCTATTCTTCTTTTGATCCTTTTAAACTTTCTAAAATCCCATCTTGGAATTTTCACAACACAATAATCTAAACTTGGCTCAAAACACGCAGTGGTTATATGGGTAACTTTATTCATTAATTCGGGAAGAGTATAACCCAAAGCTAATTTAGCTGAGATATAAGCAATAGGATAACCAGTTGCTTTAGAAGCTAAAGCAGAAGACCTTGATAATCTGGGATTAACCTCTATCACTCTATATTCTTCACTTTTTGGGTCAAGTGCAAATTGAATATTACATTCCCCTATTATATTTAAAGCCCTAACTACCCTAAAAGAAATCATTCTTAATAAATGATACTCTCTGTTTGTAAGGGTTTGGGATGGAGCAACTACTATGCTTTCGCCTGTATGTATTCCCATTGGGTCAAAATTTTCCATATTGCAAATAATTATACAATTATCTTCTTTATCCCTCATAACTTCATATTCAATTTCTTTCCATTTCTCAAGGTATTCCTCAACTAAAACTTGTTTTATTCTTGATTGAGAAAGCCCCCTAGAAACTATTTCTTCTAATTCTTTTTCATTTTTTGCTACACCCGAGCCCTGACCACCCAAAGTATAAGCAACTCTTATAATCACGGGATAACCTATTTTTTTCGCGATTTCTTTTGCCTCTTTCAGAGAATTTGCTTTTTCACTTTTTGGAATTTTAATATCATTTTCTAACAAAGTTTTCCTAAATAATTCTCTATCCTCTGCTTTGTTTATTGCTTCAATACTTGTTCCTAAAACCTTTACATTATATTTTTCCAAAATCCCTTTCTCACTTAGTTCAACCCCACAATTCAAAGAAGTTTGACCACCGAAACCTAATAATATTCCATCAGGTCTTTCCTTTTTTATTACTTTTTCAACAAATTCTGGAGTTATCGGTAAAAGATAAACCTTTTCTGCAAATTTTGGATCTGTTTGAATTGTGGCTATGTTTGAATTTACAAGAATAACTTCTATTCCTTCTTCCTTTAAGGCCTTTATTGCTTGAGAACCAGAATAATCAAACTCTCCCGCCTCACCGATTTTTATGGCTCCCGAACCCAATATTAAAACTTTTTTAATTTTCATAATTCTTTACCCTTTCAATAAACTTATCAAATAAAAATTTGGTTTCATAAGGACCCGGTGATGCTTCTGGATGAAACTGAACACCAAAAATATCTTTTTTTCTATGTATTATACCTTCCACGGTTTTGTCATTTGCATTAATAAATGAAACATTGAAATTAGTTTCTTTTAAACTCTTGGGATTAATGGCATAACCATGATTTTGTGATGTAATAAAACATTTTTTAGTTTTCAAATCTATACAAGGATGGTTTTGACCCCTGTGACCAAATTTTAATTTATATGTATTCCCGCCGGCGGCTAAAGCTAAAATTTGATTTCCTAAACATATACCCATCATTGGTAAATCGGTCTCCATTAATTCTTTAACTGTTTCTATCGTCTGTTTGCATTTTTTCGGATCCCCAGGACCATTGCTGATTAAAATACCCGAAGGATTAAACGAGAGTATTTTTTCGGGAGAATAATCATAAGGAACTCTTATAACATCTATTTGTTTTTCCAATAAATTTCTAATAATTCCAAATTTAACTCCACAATCAATTAAAACAATTCTTGGGGAACTTCCCGTTTCATGAATAATTGGTTTTTCTATAGTTACATTTTTTACCAAATCTTGTTCATTCTTTTGTACTTTCTTTAATTTTTCCTTTAAATTCTCGATGTCTAAATCTCTTTCCCATGTTTTTAAAATCCCAAACATGACCCCTCTAACTCTTAATTTCCTTGTTAAAGCTCTTGTATCAATTCCTTGGATTCCAGGTATTTTTTGTTCATATAACCAATCTCCTAAAGATTTCTTAGATGACCAGTGGCTAAATTTTTCAGATAATTTGTGAATAATAAAACCCTTTACTTGTATTTTTTCAGATTCGAAATTTAATGGAATTCCAAATTTATCCTTAATTGAAAAAGAAGGAACACCATAATTACCTATTAAAGGATATGTGGAAACTAAAATTTGTCCCGAATAAGAAGGGTCCGTTAAGGCCTCGGTATAACCCACCATCCCCGTATTAAAAACAACTTCTCCTATGGATTCGCATTCATATCCAAAACTGGAGCCTAAAAAACAAGTTCCATCTTCCAGTATTAAAATTGATTTTGACATCCAAAAATTATTTTGTGTTGTATTTTTTATTTGATTTAATGAAAAATTTTATATCAGAGTGTTGTATATTTTGGAAAAATTTAAAAATCAAAAAAACTAAATTAAAATGAGAAAATGCTTGACTCAAAAACAATTAAAAAAATTAATGATTTTGTTTACATAAAACCAAGAACAATACAAGAAATAGCTCAATTAATTAAAAAAAATTGGAGAACCGCGGATAAATATGTTCAAAAAATTGCACAAGAAACGGGTTCCATTTCTGTTAGAACTTTTAGGGAGGGGACAAGGGGAGCGCTAAAAATTGTGTATTGGAATAATATTGAAAAAATTCATTCTACAGAATTTCAAGAAAAGTTACTTAAAAAGATAGAATTAAGTAGAAAAACCGATTTCTCACCATTTGATATTTATCAATATGTTGATGAAGATAAGAGAAATGCCGTTTTATTAAAAGCTAACAGGTTTACAAGAGATGAAATAAAAGATTATTTAAAAAGAGCTCAAAAACAAGTTTTAAGTTTTTCGGGAAATCTTTCATGGATTAATAATGTGGAAAGGGGAGAAAAATTAATTGATATCATTGAAGAATTAGCAGAAAAAAATGTTTCAATAAAAATTTTAGCAAGAGTTACAATCGATAGCATGAAAAATGTTAAAAAAATTCTTTTAATAAATGAAAAACTTGGAAAAAATCTTATAGAAATAAGACATAAAGAACAACCTTTAAGAGGATTTGTAATCGATAATCAAATTGCAAGATTTAGAGAAATGAGAGACCCATCAGATTATAAAAGAGGAGAACTCGATGAAAGAATCCTTTTATTTTATGAAATTTTTGATTCCGAATGGATCGAATGGTTTCAAAAAGTTTTTTGGTACTTTTTCAGGACAGCGATTTCGGCAGAAAAAAGAATTCAAAACTTAAACAGCATAAGGAATATATATAAAATTTCATAAAACATATTGCATCACGAGTTATTATTTATCAATCCCCTTCTTTTCATTAATAAATAAGGATACCCTCTTTTGTCTGTTTTTGAGACATCAATTCCAAGATTTTTAGCAAATTCAAAAAGTCTTTTTCTAGCATTTTCTACGCTTCCAAAATCTTTTATCGTTTCGATTTCTATAAAATGCCCTAGTTCTTTAACTATATCCAATCCTATTTCAAATTCATTATTGTATATGTAAATTTCTCTTTTTTTCTCAACTGTAATTAATTTTTTGAAATTCAATGCAGAAAATATCTTTACTAATTGATCATAATTTCTAATTTCAACTTCAAATTCATCGCAATGAGTAGTTATTTCAACATTTTCAGGATAAAAATGTTTGTAGTTCAAAATAATTCTATCACCTCTTCTTCTGATACTTAACCACTCAAAAGGAAATTTCGGTTCAACAAAATTTCTATGAAGAGGGGTAAAATATTCATCAATCTGTTTTACTGATCTTACAAATTTTGCAATACTCTTTAATTTTTCCTTTACTCTAGAGAAAGTATCCTCATTAAGAGGAATTTTTATTTCAATTTCTATATCATTGTTTCCCATAATTAC
>CAZFVX010000048.1:0-6344 GCA_964522675.1 uncultured archaeon | reverse complement strand
AATTTATTCTAATATTTTTACCTTTGTTGTTAATGCCGTTCCCGGTAAACCCTTAGAAAATCTTGCCCTTAAAACCCCTTTATTTCCATGTGGACTTGTTATTTTTCCAAAAATCTCTTTCCCCGATTTGCTTTTCCAAACAACTCTTTTCCCTATAAACTGTGATGCTTTTGCCCTTGAATCAACTCCTTCTATCACTAACAAAAATTGATTTGTTCTCTGGGTATGCCTGCCTCTTCTAAAGTTAACAATTGTAGCTTCCATAAATTCACCTTAATAAATAATAATAATTAAATGATATTTTTAAAAACCTTTATAAAAGTATTTTTAATAATCACTAATGATTAAAAACGAGAACTAAAATTAATTAGATAATTCTGAAAATAAATTTTTAATATGAAAATTGGGGAATCAGAAAAAGGGCTAATATTAAATATTAAAATAAAACCAAAATCAAGGGAATTTAAATTAGATTTAGAAAAATCAATTCTTTACATTAAAAGTTCTCCTTTTAAAGGAGAAGCAAACAAAGAAATTATTAAAGGATTAAAGGGGATTTTTGGAAAAGAAATTGAAATTATTAAAGGATTTAAATCAAGAGAGAAATTAATTTTAATAAAAGATATGAGTTTGGAAGAGTTTAAAAGATTAAAATTTTAATAATTTTTCTGATTGGATTATAGATGAGGTGGATAATTCATTTATGAGAGCAGTAAAGGGAGAAGAAGATTTTCCTGCCGAGTTTTTAAAATTTTTTCCAAAACCATGTGAATATCTTGATCCTAAAAATTCAACTAAAATTTTAATTAAATTAAAACGTAAAGAGGTAAAGGCAGAATTATATATAAACGTATTCTAAAAAAGAAGAAAAAGTTGTTTTTCATATAGATGGGATAGTGGATATAATAGATAAAGAGTTTCCAGAAATTTATTATTTAAAAATTAAATCTAAATATGGGAGATTTTGTTAAGGTTTTTGTTTATGTTCCAACAAAGGCATTAACAAGAAAAAAAGATGGGAAGTATTTTGCAAATCCTGTAAAACAAATTTTAGAAGTAATAAACAAATATGGTCCAAAAGGTGTTGGCGTAATAGGAAATTATGATAATTGTTCCTGGTCATGTAAGGGTCTTGGTAGATTTAGAGCAATACCCGGAACAACCGCAAACCCAACAATAGGCGAGTTGGGAAAATTAGAAGAAGTTGAAGAGGAATTAATTATATTCACCGCGCCTAAAAAAGTTTTAAATGAATTATTAAAGGATATTATTGAAAACCATCCTTATGAAACTCCTGTAATTGATATTTTTGAGTTATATGAACATGAAATTATTAAATCTTTAATGAAAGGTCTTTGAATTTATTAACCTCTAAATGAGAAAGTCTTAAAGGTTCGGGGAGTTTAAACCCCTTTAAACACTTTTTAGTTAACTCTAAACTTTTTTCTAAAGAAATTTTATGGCCAGGGGAAATAAATATTGGTTTACAATCCTTCTTTGTTTTTAAAACCCAACCAACATGTTTATTTTTAAATAATAATTTTTCTTCTTCCCAAACATTTTTAGGTTCTTCATATTCTCCTATTAATTTATTTTTAGCAACTCCTATTGTTGGTTTATCCAATAAAAGGCCTATATGAGAAGCTATTCCAAAAAACTTTGGATGAGCAATCCCGTGACCATCTATAAAAATTATATCTGGTTTACTCTTAAGTTTTTTATATGTTTTAATTATTATTGGTCCTTCCCTAAATGCTAAAAATCCTGGTATGTATGGAAAGTTTTCTACTTCTTCTGAAAATTTTTTTTCAATTAATTCTAACTCTCGATTTAAAATAACTCCACAGCAAAAAATTTTATTTTTTGAAAAAGCTAAATCGAATCCTGCGATTAATTTTATTTCCTTAAGATCGTTTTTTAAAATAATCTTTTTAGCTAAATTTTCTTGAATCTTAATTAGTTTTTCTAAAGATTTATTTTCGGAAATCATTATTATTTATATGAAATTTAATTTTCAAAAAAGGATTAAAAAATTGCAAAATTTGCTTGAAAAAAAGAATTTAGATTCTTTCTTAATCACAAATCCTTATGATATCCTTTATTACACTGGTTTTTATGCCGAAGGTTCATTTTTAATAATAAACACAGAACCCGTTTTATTTACAAATACACTTTATAACGAAGCACAAAATTTAAAAACGGTAAAGGTTTTATTTATAAACGATCTTAAACTCATAATTAATTTTTTAAAGGGATTTGTTGGTTTTGATGAGTTTGATTTAAATTCCCACATATTTTTAAAATTTAAGAAATTGGGAGTAAAACTAAAACCAGCGGGAGAGATTATAAAAGAACCCAGAAGAATTAAGGAAGAAAAAGAGATTGAACTAATTAAAAAATCTGTAAAAACAACTAAAAAAATCTTGGAAAACCTAAATTTTTATGGAAAAACCGAAGAAAAATTAGCAAGTGAAATTGAATCTAGTTTTTTCCAAGAATTAGCAAAACCCGCTTTTGACCCTATAGTTTCTTCTGGCCCCAATACAAAATTTGTGCATTATAAACCAGGAAAAAGGATTATTAAGAAAAATGATTTAATTCTTATTGACTTGGGTGCAAGATTTAACTGGTATTGCTCTGATATTACAAGGATGATTTTAAACAAAAACAAGAAAATTAAAGAAAAATTTGAGGAACTTTTAGAACTTCAAAGGAAAATAATAAATAAAATAAAACCGGGGATTAAATTCGAAGAACTTGAAAAAATTTATACCGAATTTTTAAAAGCAAATAAATGTGAAAAATTTCATTCTTTAGGCCATTCCATCGGTTTAGAGGAACATGAAAGAATAGGAAATGAATTAAAAGAAAATATGATTATAACTATAGAACCTGGAATTTACTTAAAGAATTTTGGACTGAGAATAGAGGATATGGTTTTAGTTAAAAAGAAAAAAGCAAAAGTTTTGTCGGAATTTATTCCTCTTCTTCTTTAGTTTCTTCAATTTCCGGCGATGGTATGTGTTTTATTATTACTATATCACCAATTGACTCAACCATTGGAAATGGAACTATTAAGCCCTTTTTCCCTCCAAGTAATTTAGATACATAAGAACCCTTCACTGCCTTAATTTGCAAAGCCCTTATTTTAAATCTTTTTAAATCACATTCCAAGTCTTCAACCTTCCCACAATAAGAGCCTTTGTTTGTAAAAACATCTTTTCCAAATGTGTCGGTAATGCTGGCAACTTTTATGACCATTCATTCTCACCTCTATTATTAAAAATTTTTCAAATTATATAATTAAAATAAAGAAATAATATTTATAAACTTATAGTTTAAGCTGGGATGGCCGAGTCAGGTTCAAGGCGCAGGTCTGCTAAACCTGTGGGCTTTGCCCGCGTGGGTTCAAATCCCACTCCCAGCGCATTTTTTCTTAGAAATTGGATGAAAGAAAGATAGCTTATTTGAAACCAGAAACACGAGAAATAAAGCTTTTCATTTGGATTATTCCATTCAAATAAGTCTAAGATTAAGATTTATAAGACGTTTGCTGTCTTATCTTATTCATGTTATCAATTAAGATCTTTGCTGCTTCATAATATTTTTTAACCATTTGCTTTGCTTCAGGAAATGTAATTTTTCTTTTCCAGTCTCTTTTTAACTTTTTGAATATGTAATCTATTGCGTTTTCTAACCCTCTTTTTTTGTATTCCAAGCAAAAAGGTCTAAAAAGGTTTCCAAATGAGCCATAGCACTCGCATTTCTTAAGATTTTGGATTCCAATGATTTTGGTTTAAACTCTTTAATAACTCCGCGATGGCAAAGTATGCATTCAACAACTTTTTTGATTTTATCTTCTGGGTATCTAAGCCTTCTTAAAAATTTTTCTGCTATTTTTGCGCTATCAATGTGATGTTTATTTAACTTTCCGAGTTTCGAATTCTCAGTCCAACCGATATCATGAAGCCAAGCAGCTATTTCGAGAATTTCCTTATCTCCACCTTTAATTTCAGCAAGTTTTAGAGCATATTTAACAACGAGGCTTATATGGTATTTGAGGAAGACTTTATCGTGCGTTTTTTCTGCTAATTTTCTGGCTTCTTTGATTATAGATTGATTACTCATTATTAAACTATTATTTTTATTTTTATAAAAATTAAAGTTTCAGTTTCTTTATTTAAAGCACTTCATCTGCTTTTTCTTTCTCTTCTTTTTGTATTTTCAATCTTTTTTGGTTTATTGAATTTATATTAAAGAAAATAGAAAATATAAAATTTAGTAATAAATCTTATTTAGTGCGGCTGTGGTCTAGCCTGGTAGGACAGGGGCTTCCCAAGCCTCTAACCCGGGTTCGAATCCCGGCAGCCGCATAAAAATTTAAAGTATAAAGTAGTATAAAATTATAATAATTGGGCCGGTGGTCTAGTTGGTTAGGACCAAGCTTTTCCAAAAAGCTTGAGCAAAAGGTAAAAGCTGGTAACACACGTCGCCTTGACGTGGCGAAGGTCGCCGGTTCGAATCCCAAACCTTTTAAGGCTTCGCTTTTGCAAAAGGGTAAGGTTTACTAAAACCGCCTGTAAAAGAAAATCCGGCCCGGCCCATAAACGGTGAAAAGAATGATAAAGAAATTAATTTTCATTGCCTTAATTTTTTTAGTTTTACAAATAAATTTTGTTTTTGCCGTATGTAATTTGGATGAATTGGTTTCAGAAAATAAGAAAATAGAAAATGTAAGTATACCATTTGGTTTTGATAATCAAGAAATAAATTTTATTATTCAAGAAGGGAATAAAACAAAAATTTATAAATTAAAAACTTACTCCTCTTCTATTGAATTTGTAGATGAATTGCAAAAGCCTACTTATAATATTTATTTATCTAAAGAAAAGGCATGTGAAATTATAGAAAGTAATATCCCATCAACCTTAAAATCCGCTATAGATGAAGGTTCTATAAAAATTGAGCCAATAGGATTTTTAGAATGGTTAAAATATAACATCGGAATTCTTTTTTTAAAAATCTATGAATTTATAATGTGGATTATTAGTTCTGTAACAAGTTTTATTTAAAATTTAAATAAGTTTTTAAATATATTTTTATAACCAATTTATATGCCCCAGTAGTCTAGTCCGGTCAAGGATCTCGGCCTTTCGAATCTTTCGAAAGGATTGATTTAAAGATGATAGATAAAGAGAGCCGAAGACCCGGGTTCAAAACCCGCTTTTTACAGGAGCTTTCGCTTCCGCAAAAATCGGGAGCAAAAATAGGAAAATTGGAAATCCCGGCTGGGGCAAATATTTAAATAAAAAAATAAATATTTTAATATGTCATTTTCGTGGTTGTTTCCATTATTAATACTTTTATTGGCAATAATTTCATTTTATTCTTTACCGCTTCTTTTTACTATATTATTATTTTTAATTTTCATTTTTTCTTTAACTGGAATTAAAGTAATATATCAATATGAGAAAGGTGTGAGATTTACTTTAGGAAAATTTACTGGTTTATTGGAACCTGGCCTAAGATATGTGATTCCAATTATTGAGAGACTTGATAAACTTGACCTTAGGATAATAACTGTGGATATACCAAAACAAGAAGTAATGACAAAAGATAATGTACCCGTTCAAATAAATGGTGTTGTTTATTTTAAGGTAGAGAATCCAGAAGCAGCAGTCCTTAAGATCCAAGATTTTCATTATGCCATTTCACAATATGCATTAACGGCTTTAAGGGATGTTATTGGAAACGAAGAACTAGATAACGTTTTAACACAAAGGGAAAGAATAGCAAAAGAAATTGAAAAAATACTTGATAAAGAAATAAGGGATTGGGGATTAGAAGTAACCGCAATAAAATTACAGGATATAGAATTACCTACAAATATGAAAAGGGTAATGGCAAGACAAGCAGAAGCTGAAAGAGAGAAAAGAGCAGTGATTATTAAGGCAGAAGGTGAAGTAACGGCATCTAAAAATTTAAAAAATGCCGCAGAAATGCTTGCTAAATCCCCTGGGGCTTTACATCTAAGAACATTACAAACAATAAATGATGTTTCCCCAGATCAATCTAATACAATAATATTTGCTGTTCCTTTAGAAGTATTAAGGGCTTTTGAAGCATTTAGTAAAGCCTTTGGTAAGAAAAGAAAGAAAAAGTAAAATTTAACTATTTCTAATTAATTTTAAAGTTGTTTTTAAAAATAAAAAATATATTTAAAGATAATTGCGGGGGTGCCCGAGCGGTCAAAGGGGCTAGGCTTAGGTTAGACCTGGTCAAAGGGGCTAGGTTCAGGATGTTTATGAGATACCTAGTGGCTTAGTGCCTTCCTGGGTTCAAAA
>CAZFVX010000047.1:0-6362 GCA_964522675.1 uncultured archaeon | reverse complement strand
GCAATAATGCCGCTATCTCTACAATAATTATTGCTGGACTGTATTTCTTCAACAGAGTTACTTTATTATTTTTCGTATTCATTTTCAACTACCTCAAAAATTCTCTTTCTATTTTCTTCTTCATTGTTCCCAATTTCAATTTTCTTATTATTAAACAAAAAAATTCTCTTCTCATTTTCTTTTTCTATTTTTGCGATCCCATATCCGCTACTTGTTTTTGCACCAAAACCGTGAGTTTCAAGCATTTCTGGGATAATTGTGGCTAAGAACTCGAAATCTTTTTTAATTTCATTTAAAGCATTTCTCTTTTCGTCCTCATTCCCAGAATTTAATTTTTCTATTAATCCAAAAGGATAATAGAGCAAAGGAAAAATACCATTTCTACCTTCTGGAACAACCTCAAATAATATAGGTCCCCTTTCTGTTATAGTTTTCGTTTTTCTATCGTGAGGAGCAATTACATCCAAATCTATTTGGTTAAAAAATGTCGGAAAGAAAATTAACCTTCCTCTCAAATGAAGTTCTTTTACCTTTAATTTCTTTTTTAATTCTTCAACTTCTTTTTTCCACCTTTCTAAAATATTATCTTCTTTGAATTTTCCATCCAAATAATTTTCAATGCTATCTTTTTCCGTTCCGAACAATCTTAGCATAATTTTTCTTCTTTCAATTTTTTCCTTACTATCTCCTTGTAGCACATATCTCATAGCAGCATATCTTAAAGCACCCTTCCAGGAACTTGCTCTCATCATTGGGATTTTAAAGACTTTTTCTTTGCAAATGGGGTTATCGATAGGGTAAAATTCTTCATCATCTTTAGTTATTAAAGGTTTATTGGGAGCAAAAGTTAATTTTAAAACAATACTATTTTTAACAATTTGAGGAGTGGAATTAATAACATCTAATAAAAACTTTTGAGAAGACAAAAACTTTTTGTGAAGTGTATTTATCAAATCATATGAAATTTCGGGATAATATTTTTTCCGATTTACAACTTTCGTCAATTTTTGCTTTGAAAATTCATTTACATTCTCAATGTTCTCTTTCAAGATTTTCAATAATTTTAGAGAATATAGGAAAGATACTTTTGAATATTCACTAAATAAAGCCTCGGAAAATTTTTCTATAAAAACTTCCTTTTTTCTTTTAATTTCGATTTTTCTATTTCTCCATACATCTTCCCAAACTTGTTCTACTAATGAACATATTCTATCAAAATCCCATAAGTTCCTATAATAATCAAACATATTCCAACACCTTTTTAATCAGTCCTTTTTTATCTATTATTTCAGAAGATTTAGTATTTTCAAATACATTTGAAATACTATTTCTAATAAATTCCATAAGTTTATCTTTATCTATTATGCAATTTAGTTCAATAATTTTACTATTGTTAATTTTTACCTTGTCATAAATTATAACTTCTGGAATAAAACTCCAAATTCGCATTTTATATTTTCCGTTTTCTTTCCAAACATCACTTACAAAAACTAAACTTGCCCATTTTTTACTTACATCAGACCCAAAAATACTCCTTGCTACAACTTTTGAAGGAATATATTTTTTAGCAATATTTGGTTTTTCTTTTTTTATTTCTTCGCATTTTTTCTCTATTTCGATATAGTTTTTACAAATACTCTCAGCTAATGATTTGTCGTTTTTTATTAAATTTCTAAGTAAGAATTTTATACAAAATCCAATTTGATAATACTCAGCATTTTTATTAAGTAACTTTGGCCACCATTTAAATTTTTTCGTATCTAGAAAGTCGATGTCATTAAAAGTTATTTCAAAACTTAAATAATTAGAAATGGAGGGAAAATTTGCACATAACTCTCCTTTTCGCTCATTTTTAATAATCTGTTGGATTAGTTGATATCCTTCACGAATTTCTTCTATGTTGGTATCCAAGAGTTTAATTATTCCAAAACCAGATTGAGTTTTTGCTGCCAATCCTCCACCTATCGAAATTAGTTTCAATAAAAATTTAACTATGTGTGCAATTTCTACTGAAGAATATAAAATGTTATTTGATATTATTTCAAGACTTATATTTCCATAAAAGGCAATTGGAGGTTTGTATAATTCTTTAAACCAAAAATCCAAACTTCTTTTATTACCTCTAAAATAGAATACAGGATGCTCTATTCTAGAAAGAAAAATCAACTCTTTTCTTTCTACGTTATTCTTTATTCTTAAATTAAAGCTTCTTTTAATCCCAGTACATCCAAACAATTTACAAGCATCACATATTTTTCCATTTTTGTCAGGACATCTACCCTCAGAAGTAGGATCACAAGCATAGCCACCTAAACCTCTAACCAAAGCCTCGTACCACCATCTAAGAGAGCCAATGATTCCCGTTTCTTTTAGTTTGGTGCATTTCCTATCAATATCCCCCGTCCATAGTGGTGTTAGAGTTCTTATCTTTATTTCAATTGGTTTCACCATCTTTATCTCTCATCTGAAATTTATCTAATTCATACAACCCAATCTTTTCTTCCTCAACACAGGAGATATTTTCTTTTAACTTTAGCATTCCATTCACAACAAAATAAAAATTCGGATTTTGTGAAATTTTATGCATTACAGGTAAGATTTGAATTTCGGAGCCATTCTCTAAGATAGGATTTTTAACCCAGTCTTGAGGTGCATAGTTGCTTATTTCATTGTTTTTTGTGATATCCTTCATACCTACTATTTTCCAATCCTTTGGAAAGAAGTCGTTTTGTCCGCCATAGGGTAAATATTCTACAGAGTCTTTTAATCTTTCTTTCACATATCCTATCTTCTTTTCATCGCTAGCAATTGCAATGAGATAGGTTGGATTATTGATTATAAGTAAAGGGGCTGCTCCTCTTGTAACGCCTCCAGCCTTATATTGGAGGTATGTAGCATTTTCACTTATCATCCCATCATAATTCACTAATTTAGCTCCAAATAACATTTCACTAAATTCCCTTGCCAATTTATCCCTATCTATTCCTAAGAAAGCTCCAAATATCCCTGCAACTGTTGTGGGTAAAGGAACGGGATAAGTTAATCTAAAGCCTTTCGTATAGTGGACTTTAAAAAATGCTTCGAAAAAGGAAATTTCTACTACCAAAGCCTTCATCATTTTCGCCTTTCTGGGAATTTATAGGAAAGATGTGGTTTTTCCTATTGCTTCATTTACAGAAACTTTTGTAATTCCTTGAAGTGCTTCTTTTATCGTGCCTAAATAGTCAATTAATAAGATTTCTATTTCATTGTTTTTGATTTCTTCTCTTTCAAGTAATTTCTTTAATTTTTCTATATTCACCTTCCCATTTTCAAAATCGTAATCTAAATATTGAAACACTGGCAAAGGCCCTTTTTTAGAAAGAACAATCAATGCGGTTATATATTCGGGGATATTTAGAGAGTTAGTTCTTCTTGGTAGAACATAGGAAGGTGTTAACAAAATTTCTGAAAAGGCTTTGATTCTTTTTGATCTTTCTGAATCGTCTATTTTATAAATTCTCCCTCCATCCTTTTCTTCTATTTTCAAAATTTTTTTGGCATCATCTTCTATCTCCCTTTCTTCAAATTTTCCAACATTTTCGTAAATTATACAGTTTACCCTCCCTACAAATTCTGCAACCTCAACTTCAAAGGGAACTGGATTCTCTTCTTCCTTTCCTTCTCTTGGGAATCTTGCAGCGAATTCTGCCTTAGTTGGTGTGTCTTTTAAAGCTTTGAAATAAGAGAATGCTATCGGAGCTTGTCTTCTTCTTGCGACTTCACCTCTTCCTCTTGTAACCATATAGCCAAATAAGTCATTATCTATAAATCTTATTGGATCTCCTGTGTCGCTCAATCTTAGTGCTTCTTCTGCTTGAGGGTTCTCAACAAAAGGATCAATTTCAAATCCTCTTTCTTTCAAAGCTTGCCTTATCGCATATTTTACTGCTCTTGCTGAAACAAAAGGCAAAACTTCTCCACTTGAGGAATACATCTTCTTTAGAGTGACTCTTGTGCCTATTACCTCATCTGCGTTTACATTACCAGAGATTTTTCCCAAGATAGATATTTGCACTACCTTACTCATTTTTTTCACCTCTTTCTGGAGATAGGGCATTTAAAAAGCCAGTTAGTATTGCAGATTTTAGATAATAGAATTTATCCGCATGCCAGTCTTTTCTCATTATTTCTGGATGTATGCCTACATTGGCTTGGATATTTGTGTTTGTTCTATATTCAGTTATTCTTTCAGAAAGTTTTTCTAATAATCTGCCAGGAGTTTCTTCTGCTCTTATATCGAAAATCAATCTCTTCAATAATTTATCCCCATTACTTACTTTTAATATCTCTTTACCCGTTCTAAATGCCCAATTAAAAAAATTTTCAAAACCCATATTACCTTCTTAGAGTTATTATTTAAAAATTTATGTTTAAACTTTTTAATTTCCCTTTAAATAATTTTATTTATAAACCCAAACCCATAAGCATTTTTTTCTCCGAAACCACAGTCTATCGCAAATTCCAGAATTTTTCTTTTTTGTTTATCGTGATTTAATCCAGAAAAATAAAATTCCCAATAACTCCCCACTAAGGAGTATTCTCTTCCTTTTATTACAACCCTGGGGTTGGCTGGACTATTGAATTTAAAGCCTTCAAAAATAGGAAATTCCTTGATTTCGGTTTTATAAAAATCTTTGTATTTTTTAAATATATTTTCTTCAAGTTGTTTTAGAAATGCGTTAAAATCATATTGTGGTCTCCAGTAAACATATCTTTTCTTTCTATATTTTTCTGGTATTTTATATTTCTCATAATTCTTTTCAGGGATTTTTATAATTATAGGAGTAGCCGAAATAAGTTTTATTCTCGAAGAGTTAAGTTTTATAGAAAATTTTTTAATTTCTTTAATCTCAAATTGCATTTCACCTATATTTAATGGTTTTTTGGAATCTATAAATTCAATCAATTTCTCTTTTAGCAATTTGATGAAAATCTTATCTGGAGATGAAATAATTAAATTTTTTGAATCACCGGGTTTCATATCATTAATTGGGAAAATATTAGAAAAACAAAAAAATTTATATCCTGGTTTATTATGCAAAACACCATATTCTGTCTCCCTTAATACATTATAAATAAAACCTTGTAATTTATGAAAATACATCTTATCATATATACATTTTTTTAGAGAGATCAATTCTAAAAATAATCTCATAATTTTTATAAAAACAAAAAGAATTAATAGTTTTATATAACAGTGTTATAATCTTAAATCTCTTAAAATGTTAAATATTTGATTGAGTTTAATTTTTAACTCCTAAAAATCTTCCAACAATTTAAAATTATTCTCATATTTCTTAAATTTTTGAAGAGGGTAAACGAGTTTTTTAGTTTTACTATAGCCAGCAAGATTTATGTGATATTTCCCTTTATTTTTCCCCTTTTTGTTTTGGCTGGCCATTTTTACAAGTTCTTTTGAAGGTATAACCCAATAACTCTCTAACTGCTCAGAGTAAAAGATGAAAAAATAATTATCTCTTGGATTTATTGTCATTGCGGCAAATCTTGCTGCATCATAAGGCCTACAGTCTTTTGATCTGGCCTTTATTTGAACGTCTATATAAATCGGTTTTCCATTCACCATTTTCCTTATTATGCAATCCACTTGTTGGTCATCAACTAACGGAATATTTATATCGAAACCTCTTTTTAAAAGCTCTGCTATTGCTATGAACTCTTGGCGTTTTCCAAATGAAGCCAAATCTCTATATTTCATTTTATCATATTTGATTTGTAATTAAAATTTTTTGTTATTTTCAACTACCTCTAACTTCCCAATATCCTCCTTTGTCAGGACCGATTCTTTTGATTTTATTTTCTTTTTTGAGTTTTTGCAACCATTTTTTAACAGCTCTATCGCTAATTCCGAGTATTTCAGCAATCTCGAATATTCAACATAATTCCTCTGTAATTGAAAAATCAAAAAACACTTAAGACAGGAGTTACTATTTTACCATCCTTCTTGTTTTATAATCCTTTCTAATTTTTCTTTTAAAGTAGGTAAATCAACAGTTATGATATCCCAAATAATACTTAAATCAACGCCAAAATAAAAATGAATAATTTTATCTCTTGTTCTTGTAATTTCTCTCCACCCAATATCTTTATATTTTTCCTTAAATTTTTCAGAGACGGACTTTGCAGCCTCACCAAGAATTTCTATGTTCCTGACAACAGCATCTATAACAAGGTTGTTTTTCTTAAAATCTTCGTATGAAAGATTTTTTGTATATTCAAGTATTTTTTCACATGCAATTAGCATATCCATTACAAATTCTCTATCTCCACGTGTGGACATATTTCACCTCTTTAATTATTTC
>CAZFVX010000046.1:0-6477 GCA_964522675.1 uncultured archaeon | reverse complement strand
TCGAACTGGCTTTACAATGCTGGAGTAGTGGGATTTTTGAGAGTGTTGGAGAAAAATAAAGTATCTTTACAATTTGATAACGAAGAAGGATTAGATGAAGGTACAGTGATATTTGATCTAACAAAGCAATGGAAATCTTTTAGTGTAAGATACTTTTTGACTTATTTTAAGATATATGCAGATGAAATTATAAGTGATAAAAATAAAAAAGAGTGGTATTCAATTACCAGAGCAAAAGAAAAAATAAGAAAACTATGGGGAACTTTATTTAATGTTTATTTTCGTGGCTTGTTTAATCCAAATACTTTCTCAATAAGGAGAGGAATAAAAATTGATAACTTATTCAATGGAAAGAATTATTGGAAAAATTTTAATGACTTTATTGATAGAGCCTTGTCTCCTCGTTCTTATGTAAGTAGCAATATCATTTGTTCATTCTGTAACAGAAAAATATACCAAAACGAGTATAAGCCTTTTTTAACATCTGAACATATTAAAATATTAGGTGCTTCTTTGAGAGAAGTGCCTAATTCCTTTTGGAATGGAAGAATAAAAGGCAGTAATAATATTTGTAATACTTGTACTTTTATGATTTTAAATTATCCGGTGGGAGTTATAAAACTTTCAGATTATTCCGAGATATTCGTCAATGCCCCCTCTTTTAAATTAATGTGGTATTTAAATAAATATGCAAAAGAAATTTATGAAAAACAAAAAATAAAAGAAGTTAAAGAAATTCTTGGTATGTCAATCATTGAAATGGCAACAAAACTTTATGTTCAGCTTGGGAAATGGGCTATGATGAGTATAGAGGTTGTGAGTAAGTATCAAGACAGAATAGAGTTCTTTTCTTTGCCTTACGAGATAATTTTACTTCTTTATGACCGCGAAATCGCGAGTCTTTTAAATGATATCGGAGAATTTAAGATTTTGAATATGGTTCTGAATAGAAAATTTAACAAAATTATTAGTTTTGGAGAAAAGATTTTAAGAATTGCATTGAAACCTAAGATGGAGAGAAAAAGACAAGAGAATAATTTTATAAATAAGGAAATTAATCTACAAAAAAATCGTGAAAATTTAATAAATTTCTCCCAAAAACTTTTCAGACTTTATGCATTGATAAATGAAAAAGCAAAAGGGAGGTTTTGAAATGAACTATAATTTTGAAGAAGTATTAAATAATCTTGAAAAGAAAATAAGGAATGATGAGGTTGATTTTGATTCCTTCAAAAATGCTGTTAATGATTATAAAGTCTTGGGATTAGAACTTGAAAAAATGTTGGAATATGCCTCAAAAAACGCAAAAAAGGAAAATAAGGAAAGAATTTGGAAATTATATAAAGATTTTTCTTTAAAC
Source organism: uncultured archaeon (assembly GCA_964522675.1). GTDB lineage: Archaea > Aenigmatarchaeota > Aenigmatarchaeia > QMZP01 > CAZFVX01 > CAZFVX01. The sequence continues at coordinate 5,117 of CAZFVX010000046.1, read as the reverse complement.
AATGCTAGTGAAATGATGGAGAAACTCAGAAGTTTAGGATACGCTTTAAAGCAAAATAGTGAATATAAAAATTTAATTGATGCCTTTAGTAGTCAAGCATTTAGAATTTTAGAAAAAACAAGGCATTCCCAAAGAGATGAAGTAATGTATATGATTAGCAGAATTTTTATTGTAAACAAAAAAGAAATACCATCTCTACTTTCAAAGGCTTTTAACCTTAATTACCCAAATGAAATTTTTAAGGTTTTAATTTATTCATTTTTAAACGGGATATTAGGAGGTGAAGAATGAAGCATATAACATTAACAATGATATTTGAGGGCTCTGCCCTTAATAGAGACGAAAAGATTGGCGGGAATATACTTTCCATAAAAAAACTGAAACAAGGAAATAAAACAATAAGTTTTATTGGAAAACCTGCGATAAGACATTATCTTTTTGAGACACTGAAAAAGGCCGGATGGACTCCAGCAAAAGTTACCGGTCAAGGCGAAGTTGTTCAATTTGATATAACAAAAGATGATATTCTTACTAGTGAAGAACTCGACGCATTTGGATATATGTATACGATAGGGAATCAAGCTTCAATTACAAGAAAAGCTCCTGTCGGGATAACAAAGGCAATAGGATTGGAACCCTACGAAGGGGATATGGCTTTTTATGCTAATCATGATCTCGTAAATAGAGGAATAAAGCAAGGGCTTAATGTGACACCAAATCCCTATAATAAAGAAGAACATATTTCATTCTATAAGGTTAGTTTTGTAATCGATGTTTATCTACTCGGAAATGATTCATGGATAATTAATGAAAAACCTGAGGCAAATGGGGATTATCTAAAACTTAAACTTCCGGATGGGAAAGAAAAGGTGATGTCTTATATTAAGAAAATTTCAGAAGATGAATTTAAAGTTCAAAATGGAACGATTAAATGGAAAAAGTTAAATGGTGATAAATTTATGATTAATTTCCAAATTGGAGAAGAGGCAAAGAAAAGAAGGGTTGAACAAATCCTAAATGCTATCAAAGCTGGTTTAAGCGCGCATTCAAGTGGTGAAGCAAATACAATTGTTCCACTTTTCTTAATTGGAGGATGTGTAAAAGTACCTTCTCCAGTTTTTCATCCATATATTGAAATTTCTCCAGTAAATAATAAGATTTACAGGGTTATAGGTGTACACGATTGTTTGAATAATAGTTGGGTTGATGGAAAAGTTTACATTATGGATAGTAAAAGAGTAAAAGTTGAAGAGAAAGATTCATTAATAAAAGAGGAAAAAATACAGACAAATTGGAATGATTTTTTAAAAGAAGCAGAAATTAAAAATAAAGAATGAAGGACTAGGAAAGTCATAATTTTTTTCAAAAGGAATTTTTATCTATGAAGGTTTTAAAAATTAAAATATATCAGCCGAGTGCTCATTTTAGAGTTCCTTTTACATATCAGAGAAGGCATACTTATCCCATTCCTCCATATTCAACGGTTATAGGTTTTTTATGCAATATTTTAGGGATAAAGAATGAAAGAGGTGCTGGAGAACCGTGCGAGGGAAAAAATTGTTCGTGTGATTATCATAAACTTAAAAAAATAAAAATCTCAATTTGTGGTTCTTTTGATTGCAAAACAACTGAATATATGTGGTTTAGGAATTTAGAAAAAAGAAGTCATATAAGTAGATTTGGTTCAATTGAAAATAGATATGTAGGAGGACATATCGAGCATATCGGTGGTCAACAACCAGTTTTAATTGATATATTAAATGAGGTCAATCTGTCTATTTATCTTTATCACGAAGATAAAAAATTTTTAGAAAAAATAAAAAAATCTATTGAAAATCCACAGAATAGAATTTATCCCTTACATCTTGGTAGAGCTGAAGATTGGATCGTTATAAAAGAACTCGATGATGAAGTTGAGCTTAAAATAAATGATATAGAGGGAAATTATAATCTTTTTTTCTGGATTCCCGAGAAATTTTTTAAAACTAATGAAATTAAAATAGATTTTAAAAGAGTAAAAGGACTTCTTCATACTCTCCCCACATTCTACAAAATTATAGATGGTACACGTGGATTTTGTTATACAAGAGTAAAACTCAATGATGGCGATTTAGGTGAAATAAAAACTTTTTATGATGAAATAGAAAATTTGCCAGTATTTTTTGCTGATTTTGAAGAAACGGGAAAATAAAAAATGACTAAAATTTTAGCGAAATCTTTTAAATTCCAAATTCCTGAAACTATAAAAAATGAAATTTTAAGTAGAACTAAAGAGGAAATTGTGTCCTTTGAAGGTGAAGTTACATTATCTAAACACATCTCAGATTTATTTAAAACATTTAAAAATATAGAAAATAAAATACCTGAGAAACTGAGAGAATTTATAAAAATGGCCCTGTTTCTCCATGATCTTGGAAAAGTTTTGCCTTCTTTTCAGATAAAAAGGATGAACAATAAGAATTATGAACCTTGGGATTTGATTTATGAAATTCCTCACTCTCTTTTTTCTATCTTCTTAATAAATAAAGAAAAACTGAGAGAGAAATTAAAAAATGATGATTATTTTAATTTCATAATTTCAGCAATTGCTTATCACCATTGGAGAGAATTCTTTGATCTTATCATTTTAAGAACAGATGATATGTTTGTGAAATTGTGCAAAAAGGTTAAGAATGAGTGGGAAAATAAACTTCTAGAGAATTTAAAAACCGAACTCAGTGATTTTAAAGATTATTTTGAATTGATTGGTTTAAATGAGAAGGGGTTAAATGGAATTATAAATGGAAGAAGTTTTATAAACTATGCTATACCCCCATATAAAATAGATTACGAGCCAATAAGAAAATTAATTAATAAAGAATGGATTTTGATAAGTGGTTTTTTACAAAGATGTGATCATTTTGCCTCTTGGTGTGAAGAAGAAGGAGAGAATTTCTCGAATGTTGAGATGGAACCGCCAGAGTTAAATGATGTCAATAGTAAAATTGAAAATAAAATTGGTAAAAATGCATGGCAATTTAAAACATTAACAGATGATATAAAAAACAAAAATGTTATCCTTGTTGCTCCAACAGGCTATGGAAAAACTGAATTTGGTTTTTTGTGGTCCTCCGGAAATAAATTCTTTTACACTTTACCACTTCGCTCCGCAGTAAATCAGATTTATGAAAGAGCTAAAGAGGTATTAAGTAAAAATAAAATAGGACTTCTGCATTCCGATGCAGATGTATATTTAATAGAGAAAGAAGAGACTCCAGAAGCTATAAAAACTTATGAATTTGCAAAACAGCTGTCTTATCCAGTAATAGTTTCAACAGGAGATCAGTTTTTTCCATATGCATTCAGACCTCCTGGCTATGAAAAAATTTTTGCTGTATTTTCATATTCAAGACTCATAATTGACGAAGTTCAAGCTTATGACCCAAAAGCCTGCGCAATAATTGTTAAATTCATTGAATGGATTTACAAAATGGGCGGGAGATTTTTATTAATGACAGCGACTTTGCCGAATTTTGTAGAAGAAAAAATAAAAAAATTGACAGGGGAAAGTATTTTTGAAGTTATAAATGTTTACGAAAAAGAAAAGGGAAATTTCAAAAATATAATAAAACATAAAATTAAAATAGCTCTTATTCACAATGGAGACCGTAAAAAAGATAGAAAATATGAATTAAGTGAAGAACAACTTAATGCTGTAATTAATAAGGCTCAATCAGGTAATAGGGTCTTAGTAATCTTAAATACAGTTTCACAGGCACAATATGTTTACAATGAATTAATAAAAAAAGCAAATGAAGAATTAAAAAACAAAATTTATCTTTTACACTCTAGATTTACTTTGGAAGATAAGAGGAAAAAAGAAATCGAATTAATAGAAAAAGAATTCAACAATCCAAAACCATGGGATGAAAATCAAGGGAAAATCCTAGTTGCAACACAGGTAGTTGAGGCATCTTTAGATATTGACGCAGATGTTTTATTTACTGAAATATGTCCCTTGGATGCTTTAGTTCAAAGGATGGGGAGGGTTTTGAGAAGATATTTTTATAGAGATGGAAAGGTTCTGGATAAAAGCAGAAATACTAAACAAGATTTAATCAGTGTTTTTGAGGTGCCCTATGAACCGAATGTATTTGTATGGGTTTTTAGTGAAGGTTTACAATCTGGGAAAAGCGTAGTTTACGACGATGAACTTATAAAAATATCCCTTGCCTGGCTCTATAAAAGGAAAGAAAAAGACGTTAAGAGACTATATGAAGAAATGGAAAAATGGAAAGAAGAAGGCGAGGAAGAGTATGAGAAAAAATTAGAGAAATTTTTCAACAAAGAATTTTTTATATTAATTGATCGGATAACAAGAGATAAGAAAAAATCAAAAAAGAAAAAAGATAGTGAAATAAGTATTTATGAAAAAATGCTTAAAGAAAACGATTGGTTAAAAGAATTAGAAGAAACAGAAATTAAATTATCAGAATATGATAAATATCTTCTTGTAAAATGTTTTTATGCCAGCTTGAAAAAAGGGGGAAAATACTTGAGTAAATTTTACGAAACTCTTAATATTCTAGATGCCGGTTGGATGTCAGATAGAAAATCTCAGGCTCAGGAAATCTTTAGAGAGATTTATGACATAAATGTAATTTCTTATAAAAAGATAAAAGAAATTACTTCAAAAATTGAAGAGTTCATACAAGAGGAAAATGAAAAAATTAAATCAATATTTTTTCAAGGAAAAAGAAACAAAAAGATTAATGAAGTTATTGAAGAAATTAAAAAAATACAGAAAGAAAAATTTACAAGATTTAAGAAAAAAGTTCTTTCAAAATTCGTGGTTTCATTTCCTTATAGAGAGAGGTTAAGAGAAAGACTTGAGCCTGCATTTTATAAAATTTTAGATGAAATAAAGGGACTTGATAAAGAGTGGGAAAATAGATTAAAAAGATGGTTTTCTGGAATATATGTACTGGATTTAGAATACGATGGAGAAGTTGGAATAAAAAAAGTAAAGCAAAAAGGAAAGGAAAGTTTTATAGAACATGGCGAGAATACGATAATTTAAAACTATTACTACTTGACAGTATAAATCGTATCTTATAAGATATAATATGATGAAAAAA
>CAZFVX010000045.1:0-6488 GCA_964522675.1 uncultured archaeon | reverse complement strand
AATTTCCGTTACATTAACAGAATTGTGCCCTAGAAGCTCCTTGATAAACTGAATAGGAATTCCTTTCATTGCCATCCATGAAGCAGTAGTGTGTCTTAAATCATGGAGCCGGTAATTATAACCCAATTTTTTCATTAACCTGGACCATTTCTCCGATACCCGGTCTGGTTTCCACTTAAATATTCTTCCACTTTCTATCTTTTCTTTCTTTTTCAGAAGAAGAGCTTTTAAATCGCTGGTAATCGGAATAATTCTCTCTTTATTGCCTTTTCCAAATACCCTGAGAAAACCGTTTTTAAAATCAATATGTTCCACTTCCAGTTGCAATGCCTCGTTTCTTCTGCACCCTGTTTCCAAGATAAAGAATACAAAGTCATTGAAATCCGGATCCCTTGGTTTTAAGTAATTTAAAATATTAATCATTTCCTCTTCGGAAATAAATTTTGGTAGTGTTTGGGGAGGCTTTAAAAGAGGAAATTTTTAAAAGGACTTTCTTTTATATATCCCCATTCTTTTGCTTTATTAAATGCAGCTTTTAAGGAGCGAAAATCCACATTTATTCCGGTGGGTTTTCTTCCTGATTTTAAAAGAAAGGACCTGTATCTTTCTAAATCCCTCTTAGTAACTGATTTTAATTTTTTATTTTCCGGAAAGAATCTTAGGAAGCTTTTAAATGCATACTTATCTCTTTCAACTGAAGTATAAGCCTTATGGGTTTCTGCCCATTTTAGATACTCATTAAAGAAGTCTTTCAATAAAGTCTTTTTATCATAATCCTCAAAAAATTTTATCTTTCCATCTGAAGATTGACCCACTATTTCATAAAAGACCTTTTCAGCTAAATATTTATCTTTGGTTCTTAAGGAAACAATTTTATTTCTACTAAGCCTTACATACCAGTAACCATTGGATCTTTGGAAGAGTTTCATAAAAAGAGATCATATTCTAACCCTCTTAAACTGGTCAAGATGAAATTTAATTTTGGCTTTTTCTTTTAGAAAATATCTGTCAATTGATTCTTTATCAAAGATAAGTTTTCCTCCCCCTGGTTTGGTAGCATAGATAATTCCCCTTCTTGCTAAATCCCTAAGAGTTCTTTCCGATAACCCTGAATAATTTGAAGCCATTTTGATAGGCATCCACCGAGGCCACCCAGTTCCCACCTCTTGGATGGCTTCTTTAATCAGGTCTTTAATTTGATTCAATAATTCTGGTTTTGCTTCCAAAATTTGATCCTTTTAAGAATTTTCTCTTTTTGTATTACTTTTTTGAGATTAACTTCTCCATATGACTAAAGCTCTGGGCATTCTAGCAGGTTCTTTTAGTAATACTTTAGTAATACTTTTTAAAATCCCAGTAGAACACGAACATCCTCCTACCCTTTTATTTAAGGTGGAGGTTTTTTATTAAAATCCTTAAATACGGAGGAATACTTATGAAAAGTTTATTAATTTTCAAATCTCCCTGGCTTGCCCTAAGCCTTGGACCCAAACCAGTCCCAAAGTTCTGGGATGAGGGATGGGAAGTGGAAATTTGGAAAAAATTCTTGGATTAAAAATCTTAATTTACAAAAACAGGAACTGTTTCCTACGATGTGGAGGCACTTAGGGAAGATATTGAAACAAAGGAAGATGAATATGCTACTTACTGGTTTTTCCCACACCTAATGTCCTAGGTGTGGGGAAGAATTTGAGTTTAAGGATACAGTGGGTTCAAACTCCCGTGTGGATTCAAATCCCACCTCTGGAATTGATTTTCAGCTTTTTTACATTACTTACCAATACTTACCAATTTTTTTTAAAACGGAATTGAGTAGAATTGAGTGGAATTGAATGCCCAAATTGGGCGCATTTTGCACCCAAAATGCGCCCAATAAACAATAGAGACGATTACCCAATTTTATAAGTTAAAGCTCTATTCTTTTTATTAAAACATTTTTTTTGGTCAAAATTGATTAATTTTTAACCATAGATTTCTTTTATATAGAATATTTAGCTAAAATCTTTATTTTGAAATTCAAAATTAATAGTCAGTAAGTAGCTAAAGTTAGACTCGAAAACCTCCCAATTTCCACAGGTGGTATTGTTTTATACTAAAAAAGGAAGGATAAATAGATAATGCCTCTCCAGGCACTACCTCCTGTTGATAAAAGATAAATTTTGGGAAGGTTTAAAATTTTTAAAATTTGATGAATAATAGTTATTAAATACAATATTTTTTAAACTAAACTTGACTTTTGGTTTAAAAATAATTTAATTTGATGACTATGAGTAATAAAACAAGTAAAAAAATAAACCGATTAATCACTCAGTGGCCCAGGGGAACGGTTTATGTTGCATCCTATTTAAATAGATTGGGCTTTAGCCATGATCTCCTCACAAGATACAAGAATAGTGGGTGGATTCAATCGTTTGGAAGGGGGGCATATAAACTCTATGGTGATAGGATTGAATGGCCTGGTGCTCTTTATGCGCTTCAAAGTCAACTTGAGATGAAAATTCATGTTGGTGGTAAAACCGCCCTTGAACTTAAAGGATACGCTCATTTCCTACCTAATAAGATAAAAAAGGTATATCTATATGCACCTCTTGGGGTGGTTTTGCCTTCTTGGTTTAAAGGGGAACGCTTAGGGGTAGAAATAGAATTTATCCGAACAAATATGTTTCCGCCTGACTCACAAGAAGGATTTTCTAAATACAAAGAAAAGGATTTTTATATAAAGATATCTGCGCCAGAAAGGGCTGCTATGGAGATGCTTTACTTGGTCCCAAAAAGAATCAGTTTTGAAGAAACCTTTTTGATAATGGAAAATCTTGTTAGTCTAAGGCCAGCACTTGTGCAAAATTTGCTTATCATTTGTGGCTCTGTTAAGGTTAAAAGGCTATTTATGTATATGGCAGAAGAACATGCGCATGAATGGGTTTCAGAGCTTGATCTATCAAAGGTAGATTTTGGAAAGGGAAAGCGAATGATTGTCCCAAATGGTGGGTTTAACAGCAAATATCAGATCACTGTGCCAAAAAAGATCGCTATACATAACCTAAGGAATTATTTAGAAATTTAATTTAAAGGAGGGAAGACTACTATATGGTCAATAAATATCAATCTGGTATAAAAATTACTTGAAAGCATTATTAAAATAATGAATGTTAATAACTAAAGCTAATTTTAATTAACTTTATTTGAAAAAATGAGCATATTTGAGGCACGAGATCTTTGAAGTGTACTCCAATTTTTAGACCAGTAGATATTGTTTAGTTTATTTTTTAACTACCATAATATACCTCATCAGGTGTTTTATATCCTATGCTCTGGTGTAGCCTGTAACCATTATAACGGCTATCTTCTGTAGATCTTTCAAACTTGGAGTTTCTTTCAAATACACATGCTCATACTTGAATTTCCTCCAGAGCCTCTCCATGTATATGTTGTCCCTAAAACCCCTTTCCCCTACACTTATCTTCACACCTTTTTCCTCAAAAAACCTGATAAACTCATCACTCATAAACTGCTTACCCTTGTCCGTATGTATTCTTAGGCCCTTTAATAGATATAGTCTTTACAAGATTGCTGTATCCCCTATCCATAAAAGCAGCTTTCTTACGTGGTGGACATAACCCTCTGAGTCCCGTCTTCTTCATAAGCCTCTTTACCCTCTTGAGATTCACCACTATCTTATGCTCTCTAAATAAGCATGCTCTCATCCTCCTTGCCCCATAGCTCGGATCCTCTCCATATTTCTAATCCTTAAGCTCCATAACCCTTATATTCTCCTCACTTTCCCCCAAAAGTAAGTAATAAAGACTGGATCTGCAAACACATCGGATAAAAAATCTATCTCTACCTGCAACTGCCTTATCTTACTGTAAGCCTTCTCAAGCTCTCTCTCCATCTTCTCTTCTTTCCTGCCATTACTATCAAACACTAAATGACATTTGGAAAGAAAATCCTTCCGCCAATTCCTCACCTGTGAAGATGGATTCTAAACTCAGATACTATCTGTGATATGGTCTTCCCCCCCTTTTATGGCTTCAAGAACTACCATGCTCTTAAATTTAGCTGAATGCTTACCTTAGTAATAGACTACTCCATACTCATAATAAACTTTTAAACCTGGCCTAAATTTAAGGGACCACCTTACAGGAATATTTTGACAAAATCCATATAAGATATTATAAGATAAAATATTAATATTATTTGTTGAATTTGTTAGTTAAACAAAAATATGTAAATAAATTAGAAAGAATAAAAAATAAACAATTTTATAAAACATTTCGTTATATAAATTATTAGAACCTTAAATTTATATGAAATGATTAAAAGAAGAAAAAATTGTAAATTATATAGGAAACTTATAAAGCACATATTTAGGGTAAATAAATATTAGGAGATAATAAAAACTGCTTTTTAAGATCAAAGATAAAAAATTAAATTTTACTTGATTATTTAAAATAAGGCTATTAAGTATTGAATATTACAGTTATTTTAGTTAATTTATACTATGCCAAAGGTAAATTTAAGTTCTAAGAGTAAAGCATTACTGAAATTTATTAAAAATGCTTCCCAACTTAGGCGTTCAAGGATTATTTCATATAAATTAAATGATAAAATTTTATGGTTTGATGATTTACCGCAAAATTATTCTGAATGTCAATCACCTTTCATTAATTTTGACAGAACTGAAAAAAGGCCAGATTATTGGCTAGAGATAAGGAAAATACCCCCTCCCCATTTTCCTGAAATACCGGCACCCTTAAAAGAATGGGTAGATATAAATAACTTAAATAATTTTAAAGAAGAACCTCAGATCCGACCTTCCATTATTGTTAATAGAAAAGTAAATAATCATAATTCTCAACAAAAGATTAAATACCTAAAAAATAATTTAAAGGTTCAAAAGATATGGCATGAATATTTAACAAAAAAATGGAAACCTTGGGCTAACCGAATGAAAAGATGGCAAAAGGTTCAGAATATTTATGAAACAGTAGATTTCATGCGTAGAAGAATTGAGGAATCGGAGGAACGATATGAACTTATTTTAGGTATTGGCCTTCTTAAATGGAAGGATAATTCGAACACGATAATAGAAAGACATTTATTAACTGCTCCTGCAGATATTGAATTTGACGCTTCAAGAGGTATTATCACAATAATACCTGCAGCTAATTTTGAAACATTTAAAATCGAATTAGATATGCTCGAATTAAGAGATAGACCAAAAATAAATAAAAAGTCGATTCAAAATAAATTAGATGAATTAGATATTTTTGCTTGGGATTATAATAAAGTTAAAAAGATACTGCATGAGATAGCAAATCTGACAAAACAAGATTCAGAAGTAATAAATACTTATAATTACAAAAATCCTGCAACTTCTAAATTTTGCATATATTATGCTCCTGCTATTATTTTAAGAGAACGAATCTTAATAGCATTTGATCAATTAATTGATCAACTTGTCGATGAAATCGAATATAATAAAAGCAAAAATTTTACAATGCCATGGAAAATTTTCTTATACGAAGGACAAAACTTAAAAATTAATATAAAAAATAAAGATAATGCTTCTTCAAGTATTCCTAACAAAATATATTTCCCTCTTCCCACTAATAGAGAACAACTACAGATAATTCAAAGATTAAGTAATTCTCCGTGTGTTGTGGTAAAAGGTCCTCCAGGAACAGGGAAAAGCCATACTATTGCAAATTTAATATGTAATCTTCTTTCTTATGGCCAAAGAGTTTTAGTAACTGCTCAGGCCCCAAAGGCTTTGATGGTTCTACGTGATATGATTCCTAAAGAATTACATGATCTTTGTGTAACTAATATTGGTTCTTCAAGAGAAGATTTCCAATTACTAGAAGAAGCTATTTATGGAATCTTAAATAGACGTAATAGATGGGATTTGGAGGATACTAATAAAGAGGTAGAAAAATTAGAGAATAAATTAAATAAAGTAGAGCAAGAAATTCATAATATTGATAATCAAATAAAAGAGTTAAGAGAAAAAGAGACTAAAACTTATAATTTAAATGAGAATTACTCAGGAACTCCCGCTTCAATTGCCCAAAAAGTAAAAATAACTGAAGAAAATTTCAAATGGTTTCCTGATATAATATATGGAAATCCACCTTTTCCCTTAAAAGAACATGAAATAAAATTTATTATTAATATCCATAAGCAATTAAATAAAGATTTAAAAAAAGAATTAAAATTAAATATAAAAAAGTTAGATATTCCTAATCCTGCAGAATTTGAAAATTTAATATCTAAAATTAACAGAATAAATCAAATTAAACAAAAATTTACTTTAATAAAAAAAGAAAAGTTGACATTAATAAATAAATTAAATGAAAGCCAAATAATAAAATTAAAAAATATGTTAAAAAGATTAGAGGAAATATATGTAATTGGAGAAAAAATATTTGGAGATAATATAGAAGATATTCTAAAAAATCTGATCATTAATAATGACGAATATTTTA
>CAZFVX010000044.1:0-6740 GCA_964522675.1 uncultured archaeon | reverse complement strand
TTACTTACTTGTTTCCAAACCATTTCATCCATTTCTTTAACTAACTTTTCATTTCCAAAAATCCTCCCAGGAACTAGCATATCGCCTGATTTAGGTATTTCCCATTCAAATTCTCTAACTCTTTTTAATTTGTTAATATCCATTTTCTCACCAATTTAAACATCAACCACAGTTTGTGCTATAAATATATTATTTTCTTTTTTTATTTTTAACTCTGCATATGTTGCCGCTTTAACTTCTGTTTTAACTTCATGCCTTTCTTTATTTAAATTTTCACCTTTTGCTCTTCCTTCTAAAACATAACCAGAATTTTCTTTTTTAATTTTAACCTTAAATTCAGAAAAGACCATTCCCTCTAAATCAGACTCCGCCAATAAATTATTTAACCAATCAATAAACAAACTTTCTTTATCTTCTGCTTTACAAACAATTTTAATTTCTTTTTCCGGTTTTATTTTTTCAATATTAACCATAATACTAAACATTGCTTTTGCTCCGTTTTCAAAGGCTTCTTCTAATGTTTTCCCAAACCCCCTAATCCCAATATCTGCTTTGTGTTCAAATAATTCAAACTCGCCAGTTTTCATATTATTATTTAGGATTAGTTAAATAAAGATTTTATATTTAAACAATTGTTTGCATAATGCAAAGATATAAAAAGATAGTTATTAAAAAATAATGAGGGTGTAATTATTAAATTCATAAAAAAAGGAAGTCTTGCTAGGTCCAAAGAAAACGAGTTATTAATCATTGATGAAAATAAAAATGCATACAGGGTAGATCAGATCGTAGTAGTAATTTGGAGTATGTGCGATGGAGAAAAAACAGAAGAAGAAATTGTAGATGAATTAGCTAAAGAAACTGAAATAGAAAAAGAAAAAATGAGCGAGGCTGTTTCTAATATTCTAGCAAAACTTGAGGAAGTTGGCTTAGTCCAAAAAGCATAATCTATATTTTTTTCTTTTTTAATTTATATATGGAATTTTTATTCGTTTTAGGAAAAAATCCAGAACTTTCTTTAGCAGAATTAATCTCTTATTTTAAAACAAGAGAAATAAAATTTGAAATTTTAGATTTTAAAAATAATTTTGCTTTAGTTGACACAAAAAAGGTTCCTGAAATAAAAGAATTGGGAGGAACAATAAAAATTGCAAAGTTAATTCAAACACTTAATAAAATTGAAGATATTAAAGAAATTGAAATTTCAAAAATTTTTAATTTGGAAAAGAAAAAAATAATATTTGGAGTTAGTTTTTATAATTCTAAAAATCCTAAAATAAGAAAAAATGTAAGCAAAATTTTAAAAGAAAAGCTTTCTAAAAAAGGAATAAAATCAAGATTTATTCCTAAAGAAGTTTCACATACTGAGATCGTTTTAAGAGGATTTGAAGATGTTGTTTTATTTTTTGGAAAAAAGATTTACTTGGGAAAAACTTTCGCTGTTCATAACCCATTTGAATTTCAGAGAAGAGATATAAAAAGACCCGTGCAAAACCCAGAAATTTCTTTACCAATAAGACTTGCAAGAATAATGCTCAATCTCGCAGGATGTAAACCAGGTTTTGTTGTTTTAGACCCATTTTGTGGTTTGGGAACAATTTTACAGGAAGCTGCTCTTTCTGGGTTAGAAATTAGGGGTTTAGATTCAAACAAAGAAATGGTAGAGGCAACAAAAAGCAATTTAAAGTGGTTAGAAAAAGAATATGGAATTAAAATAAATAATTTAAATGAAAAAATAATTCAAGGTGATTCCAGAAGGATTTCTTCTTATTTTAAAAATATCGATGCAATAGTTACCGAGCCTTATTTTGGTCCAACTTTAAAAGGATTAACATCGGAAAAAAGGGCAATAAAAATAATTAAGGAATTAGAAACACTCTATAATTCTTGTTTCTCAGAATTTAAAAAAGTTTTAAAGTCAGAAGGTAGAATTTGCATATCAATTCCCGCAATAAAAACGAAAAAAGGTTATTTAGGACTTAAATTTAAAAGAATTTATTCAAGTCACGGTTTTGAAAAAATAAAAATAAACAAAATTAATTTTCCAATAAAAGAAGGAAAAAAGACATTAATTAGAGAGATTTATTTATTAAAAAAGAGAATTTAAGGTTAATAATCAAAAAATAAACAAATTTTTAAAATATTTAAATACTCAATTTATTAATTCTTTGAGTTATGGTTTTTAAAATTTTTTCTAAGGAATTGCAAGAAATAATTAATGAAAGAGGTTTTATTACTCCAACCCCTATTCAGATTCGGGGAATAAAACCAATATATGAAGGTTTTAATACTTTGTTAATTGCCCCAACCGGATTAGGAAAAACAGAAGCCGTTTTGTTACCAATATTTGATTTTTGGTTAAAAAACCAGCCAAAACAAATTTCCATCCTTTACATAACACCTTTAAGAAGTTTAAACAGAGATATGCTTAAAAGGATTTTGTGGTGGTCTGAAAAATTAAATTTAGATGTTGGTTTAAGACATGGTGATACTTCTGCTTATACAAGAAAAATGCAGGCTGAAAATCCCTGTGATTTGCTAATTACAACTCCAGAGACTTTACAAGCAATTTTAACGGGGAAAACGATGAGAAAACATTTATCAAATATTAAATTTGTTGTTGTTGATGAGATTCATGAATTAGTTGAGAATAAAAGAGGCGTTCAGTTATCTATTGCCTTAGAAAGATTAAGAGAGATCGCGGGAAATTTTCAAATAATTGGTTTATCCGCTACTATTGGTTCACCAGAAGAAGTTGCAAATTTTTTAACGGGAGGAAGGGAATGTAAAATAGTAAATACCGCTAAAATAAAGAAATTAGAAATAAAAGTTGAATCACCAAAACCAAAAAAGAAAGATTATGAAATTTCTTCTGAAATTTTTATTGGCCCAGAAATAGCGGCAAGAGTAAGAAGAATCGATGAAATTATTAAAGAAAGAAGATCGGTTTTAACTTTCACAAATACAAGGGAATTTGCTGAAATTTTATCTTCAAGATTAAGGGCTTTTGATAAAGATTTACCAATAGAAACCCACCATTCTTCCCTTTCAAAAGAAGTAAGAATAAAAGCAGAAGATAATTTTAAAAACGAAAGATTAAAATCTTTAGTTTGCACATCCTCTTTAGAATTGGGGATTGATATTGGTTCTATTGATTTCACTTTACAATACATGTCCCCAAGGCAAGTTACAAAAATTTTACAAAGGGTTGGTCGTTCTGGTCATTCTTTAAAAGAAGTTTCTAAAGGAATAATTATTTCTTCTGATTTAGATGATTGTTTCGAATCCACGATAATTACCGACTTTGCATTAAGGGGGAAAATTGAACCAACTAGAATTTATGGGAAATCTTATGATGTATTGGCGCATCAAATAGTTGGATTATCCTTGGAAGAATATAAAATCCCATTAAAAAAGGCTTTTGAGATAATAAAAAGGGCTTATCCTTTTAGAAATTTAAGTTTAAAGGAATTTTTAGAGGTTTGTAAACTATTAGAAAGGTTTAGATTCCTTTGGGTTGATGATAAATTTACTAAAGAAATTGTTTTAAAAAGAAGAAAAGACGCATGGGAATATTATTATCAAAATCTTTCAACGATACCGGACACAAAAAATTACAAGATAATTGATATTGTTTCAAATCAACCTGTAGGTTCTTTGGATGAGGAATTTGTTGCTTTACACGGAACTCCTGGAACTTCTTTTATTTGTAAGGGACAGGCGTGGAAAATTTTAGATATAAGGGGAAACAAAATTTTGGCAGAACCATTAGAAAGTTTGGAAGCGGCAATTCCCGCTTGGGAAGGAGAATTAATTCCAGTTCCTTTTGAGGTTGCTCAAGGTGTTGGAAAACTGAGAAAAGAAATAAAAGAAAAATTAGAAAAAAGGGAAAAAAATATTGAAACTCACTTAATTAAAAAATACCCGATAAAAAAAGAAGTTGCGGAAAAATTAGTTAAAGGGATTAAGAAACAATTAAAATATGGATTTGTTCCAACGAATAATGAAATTTTAATTGAATATTGGGAAAATTATGTAATTTTACATACTTGTTTTGGTTCCTTAGTTAATGAAACATTGGGAATGGTTTTATCAATAATTTTAACAAATAAACTTGGTTCAGTTGGTTTGCAAACAGATCCTTACAGAATAATTATTAAATTACCAAATTTTAATTGGAAAGAAGTTTTGGTTGCTTTAAATGAAATTAATTCTAAAAATTTAAAAACAATTTTAGAATTAGCTTTACCTAATACGGAGTTGTTTGCTTGGAAATTTATTCATGTAGCAAAAAGATTTGGGGTTATTTCAAAAGACGCCGATTATGGAAAAGCATATATAAGAAAAATAATTTCCTCTTATTCTAAAACACTTGTCCATAAAGAAGTTTTAAATGAAATATTTCAAGAAAAACTAGATTTAGAAAAAACAAAAGAAATTTTAAAATTAATAAAAAACAAAAAAATCTCTTTGGAGGTCAGACCGGGTTTGTCTTATTTGGGAGAAATTGGATTGCAAAGAAGATATGAGATTGTTTCACCAGAAAGACCCGAACATGAAATTTTAAAGATTTTTAAGAAAAGATTGTTAAACACGAAAGTAAAACTAATTTGTTGTAATTGCGGGAATTTTGGGATAACATATAAAGTTAATTCTTTACCAGAAAAAATAATTTGTCCAAAATGTAATGCTAAATTAATTGGCGTTATTAGACCTTATGATATAGAAAAAGAAAAATTAATAAATAAATTTATAAAAGGAAAAGAGTTAACTAGAGGAGAATTAAAAACCGTAAATAAAATAATGGACACAGCAAGTTTAGTCATAACTTACGGAAAAGACGCGATTAAGGTTTTGGCAGGCAGGGGTGTTGGTCCTAAAACGGCGGCAAGAATTTTAGAAAAAAATCTTGAAGGAGATGAATTAATAAAAGAAATTTTAAAAGCAGAAAGAAATTTTGCAAAAACAAGAAGATTTTGGAAGGATTGAATTATGAAAATAATTGGTTTAGATTTAGCGGGAAAGGATAAAAATCCCACCGGTTTTTGCTTATTAACCGAAACAGGTTCTAAAACCAAAGTTTTATATAAAGATGAAGAAATCTTAAAAGAAATTGATTTTATTAAACCTGATTTAATTTGTATAGATGCGCCTTTTGGGTTTCCAAAATCGGGATATTGGAGAAATGGAGATAAAGCTTTGTTACAACAAGGGTTTAAACCATTATCACCAATTTTTCCAGGGATGAAATTTTTAGTTAACAGAGCAATTAAAATAGTTTCAATTTTAAAAAATAAAAAATACAAAGTTATTGAAGTTTTTCCAAGAGCAACAGAAAAAATTTTAGGCTTAAAACAAGCAGAAAATACAAATGAACATGAATATGATGCTTTACTTTGCGCCTTAACGGGAAAATATTACTTAGAAGGAAATTACAAAGTTTTAGGAAAAGAATTTAAAATTATTGTTCCTAAAGAATAAAAAATTTTTCAATGAAAAAAATTATCTATGGGTTATAAATTAAAATCACTTATAAATTATAATAACGATTCAGACGATCCTTTCTCTAAACTTTTCTGCAAAATTAATGAATATACATATCAGATAGAACGTGCGTGTTATGATTGTAAAAGAGGGGTTCATCGTGATGTATGTGGCGATATAATATCTGCAACTCATAATGCAAGAAATGAAATACGTAAAGCAGAAATTCTTAATAGACCATTTATAGAAGATTTATATGAAGATCTAAAAAGGATAAGAATTAATTGTAAAAATGGAAAATGTTGGGAAGTAAAAAATTTATTGGGAAAATGTGAAAGAATTATAAGATTTTATATTTGAATTATTTTTTCTAAAAATTCTTTTGGATTAAATTCTTTGAAATCTTCATAATTTTGGCCCATTCCTATAAATAAAATTGGCTTTTTAATTGAAAACGGGGCAGAAATGGCAGAGCCACCTTTTTCATTTACATCAATTTTCGTTAAAATTATTCCATCAACACCCACCGCTTCATTAAATGTTTTTGTTTGCGGGCAAACATCATTCCCCGCCAAGGAGTCAATGACTAAAATTTTTAAATCTGGATTATTAACTCTAATAATTTTTTTTAATTCATCCATCAAATTTTTATCTGCATGGCTCCTCCCCGCCGTATCAACTAAAACTACATCTTTTCCCGAATTTTCAGCATGTTTTATTGCATCGAAAACAACTGCCGCAGGGTCTGCCCCATATTTATGCTTTATAACCTTAACTCCTAATTTTTTTGCATGCTCTTCTAATTGTTCTATACTTGCCGCTCTAAATGTATCTGCTGCTGCAAAAACTGGCTTAAATCCCTTATCTATTAAATATTTAGCAAGTTTAGCCAAGGTTGTTGTTTTTCCCGAACCATTAAAACCTAAAAAAACAAAACAAGCGGGTTTTCCAATTTTTTTCTTATTATTTATAATCTCAATAAAATTTATTTTTCCCTGATCGATTATTTCTGACAAACTTTCTTTAAATGTGTTTTCAATAAACTTTTTGGCTTTCCCTCTTTGAATCTTCTTTCCAACTAGTTTTTCTTTTAAGTTTAATTTTAAATTATCTAAAACTTCTAAAGCAACATTTGCCCTTAACAAATCAATCTCAACCTCAGAAAAAAAATTATCAATCTCTTTCTCAGAGATTTCTTTCTCTACAACTTTCTTACTTAACTTCTCAATGGATTCAGAAAATTTCTTTCTAAGAAA
>CAZFVX010000043.1:0-6754 GCA_964522675.1 uncultured archaeon | reverse complement strand
AAAAATTTATAAACCTTATTTTAGCATTTTATTTTCATATTCTCTTAAATAGTTTACTGATTTGTTTATGTCTGCAAACAATTCTTTAACTTTTTCCACGTGTTTTTTCTTTATTGTGTTTGAATTTTCTTCTTTTGCAATTTCAAGTGCTGGGGGAAGCAATTGAACGGCATATCTTAATGATACTTTAGAACCTAATTCTGTTAAATAATTTAAGGCCTCTGATTCTATTTCTATATTATCGTTTTTTGCCTTTATTTGAATTATTCTTTTTATCTCTTCTGGTTTATAGCTTTCTGTATTAATTATTAAAAGCCTATCTAAAAGGTCTATTGGCATTCCATGAGGAGATTTGATATCAGTTCCCCTTATTGTTGTTATACCTCTGTTGGTTGCAAATATGATAATTGGAGAAAGTTCCTGTTCTAAAGCCCTGTTTAAAAAGGCAAAAGATTCTATATCAAGTAAAGAGCACTCATCTATAAAAACAACACCCGGAATAATTTCTGCTCTTCCTTCTTCAACCCATTTTTTAACTGTATTATCAATTTCTTTTCTTATTTCATCTTCGATCTCTTTCCCTTCTCTTGAACCAAAAAATATTGAAAATATGTCTCCTCCACT
The DNA here is from genome assembly GCA_964522675.1 of uncultured archaeon. Lineage (GTDB taxonomy): Archaea > Aenigmatarchaeota > Aenigmatarchaeia > QMZP01 > CAZFVX01 > CAZFVX01. The sequence goes on along the minus strand of CAZFVX010000043.1, from coordinate 6,130 downwards.
CCTTGAATTTATAACATCCATTTGATGTAAAGTTAAAACATAAACAAATTCTTTATCTTTTAAAACATCCCCCGTTGGAATTGGGACTGGTTTTTCTGCCGTTAAATCCAGTTTCTTTTCTTTTACTGCCTCTTGTGATTTTCCCAATTTAACAATTCTCCCGCCATCCACATCTATTTGTATTACATCTCCAACGCCGATTCCTTGTTGTGTTATTTGCATAGCAAATGTTTCATCCATTGATAATGTTTTGCTTTCATCTTTTGTTGCAATTTTTATTCTTGCAGACACAGGAACCTTTGTATAAGGGTTATAAGGATTGGGTTCTTGCTCAATATCAAGATCTTTAACAACCCCCTCATAAATTTTTCTCATTTCCTTAATTCTTACTCCAATCGCCTTTCTCAAACTTTGAGTTAAAAACTCTGTTTTTCTCATTTCGCTTGAATAAATCTCTGAAGCGGCTAATGGAACAAAAGGAACGTCCTTTCCCAATTCTTTAGCAATGGCAATTGCTAATGCGGTTTTTCCGGTTCCCGGGGGACCAGCAAATAAAACAGACCTTCCAGCAAATTTTCCCTCTTTAACTAATTTAACAACAATACCAGCGGCTTCCCTTGCTTTAACTTGACCCACCATTCCGTCTCCTTCTAATTTTGCCTTTAACCCATCTAAACCTAAACCTTTAATATGTGAATGAGCAGCAACTCTTTCCCATTCTTTTAATGAAGGAATCTCCTTTATTCTTGTCATAAAATCATCACCTCCTTCTTTTGGGAAGAAAAATTAAACATACAAAACTAATATAAATTCTTAAAAATTTAGAAATTTAAATTTTATTTCTTTATCGATCAAATCCGTTACTTATTCTTTATCTAAATATTTTAATATCTTCAATGATATTTCAGCGTCTTTTCGATCATCTTCTTCAGCATTTTCTAAACACTGGTTAAGAACATTATCGTCTTCTCCTAGTTTATATCTAATTTGTATTTCATTATCAAAATAAGAAGGATAGTTTGAAATAATTTTTTTCTCATAACGGTTTAATTCGAGCAGCATCTTTAAGCTTCTAGGACTTAGTTCATTAATATTAGTAGGACGTATAAAAAAGAGTACATTCATTATTGCCCAATAAAAGTCAGTACTGTCACTTGTGTCAATAGCACGAGTTGGGGGTTTTGGAGATCTTTTAAAAAGCCTTTTCAAAAAATTACTTTTTTCATATTCTTTTAATGCTTTTTTCCATTCTTTTAATTGTTGCTGATAATCCTTTTCGCTAGGAGGAGTATAAATATCAACTTTAAATCTAGATCTTTTTTCAATTAATTCTTGAAGGGAATCAGTTTCTGGTACTTCTCCTTCAAATCTTTCTATTTCCTTCTTAACTCTCCTAACAGCCTCTTCATATATTTTTTCAATACATAATTCTGCACATTCTTTTTTTGTTTTTCTACCCTTTTCAATTAATTCAATGATATCTTCAAAACTTTTTATCTCACATATATTATTATAAGATACGTGGTCAATATCCAAGTTTTTTGGGCGAAATCCCCAATATCGAGTTGTATCTATGATGCTACTCATATCTGATATAGTTTTCTGTAGGCGTTCGCAATAAAGATTAATAATACCTATACGAGAGATGATTTTATCTTCTCCAAGTTCTTTAGGTGCTCTCGGTAGGATATATTCATAAATATCGATATTCAGGTAAGAATTTAATATTTTACTTATTTTTTCAAATTCTCCTTTTTTATTTAACCTTTTTATTACTCTTTTTAGGTAGTTTCCAGAATTTTCTAAGTATTTTTCAAGTTCTGCTACTATTTCTGCCATGTTTTAAAATTAAAAAGAAAAAAAATTTAAACTTATCTACAGATTTAATAATGATGGATAGAAAAGATCAAATAATTAATGAATTTTTTAGTTTACCACCTGAAATCGAAGAAAGAGTAGATATTATTATTGATGTATTTAAAGAAATTGAGTTCTATAAACTTATAATTGATGAAGTAAAGAAAATATTATATGGTTTCATAAGAGAAACATATGGCGAAGAAATTGCTTATGAGTTAAAGAAAAGAAAAGTTCATGAAAAATATTTTAGATATTGGTTAGGAATTTTTATTGATTCAGAATTTGCAAGACAAGAAATTGGATATACTTTTGAAGAAAGGACATTAATGGAAGAACTTGGGATTAGTTTAGATGAAGCAAAGTATATTATAGAAAATCCTTGTTTAATAGATTTTCAAGATAAATGTGAACATTATAAAAACCATGGTAAGTGTGACGGATGTATCTATTTAAATGGTTTCCTTTTCTTTAGTCCTGGTCCCAATGAAAAAATAAATATAAATTATGAGTTCTTAAAAAAATTAGATAGTGGGTTATCTGAAAAGAATATATTAATTATTGATAAAGAAGATATTAAAACAGGAAAATTAGATGAAAAACTAGATGAATTCTTGGAATGAAACTTTAAAATATTTTTATTAATGAAGGAAATAAAAATTAAATATGTATATTTTACCAGTTATAGATAAGACCAAACTATTTGCAATTGGCATAAAAAAGAAAAAGAAATTTGAATTCGTTTCAGAAGAAACCCTTAGCGAAATTGAAATGCTTAAGTGGCTTAAAACAAAAATTCAAAATGAAAATGAGTTTATTGTTTATAAATTAACTGATATAGAAAATTTATTTGCTGTTGGAATTAAATATAAAATAGATTTAACATTAATAGGAAAAAATCCTATTTATTTATTTGATTCTCTTTATAGAGTAGCATCTTTATATCGTATATTTCATGAACCACCGTCTCCTTATATGCTCTCAAAATTCATTGGTTATAAAAGAGCAGAAAAACTTGTTAAACAATATTCAGCATTATTTGATGCTAAGGGTGAAATATTGAAAAATGAGCTCAAAGAACTCCTAGATGCTTTTGGGTATATATATACTGAACTTAAAAATTATATTCTTCTTGGAATGAAATTATTAGAAAAGTATAAATAGATTATATTATTCCTGCTCTTTTTGCATATATAAAAAATCCAAGAATCCACAAACCCATTTCAAAAAGGAAAGAAACTAATTGAATCAAACTTATTATTCCATTCATTCCAAGTGAGAGAAGTATAAAAGATATAATTTTTGGTATAGTAAATACTGTACCTGAAAAAATTAAAACCCACGGAAGAACAAATTTACTTTCTTTCGTTATTTTCCATAAAAAGAAAAGAGCAAAAAACCAAAAAATTAATTGAATACTTCTACCTGCAGCATTAATTGGTATTTCTAAAAATCCTAAAAAATCAAAAATAACTATGAACGAAATTAAAAGAAGAGTTAATATAAGAAAGGTATTTTTTAATCTAATTACACTTTCCCTCTTAAACTTAAACAATCTCGTATCTGTTCCATACCAAACCACGCCAAAAAAAACATAAACACCACCAATAGCTGCAGCGATTGGTAAAAACCAAGATAAAGGATAATTAAAATTTATATAAAAAAAGTTTGTCCAATAACCTGTAAAAAACAAACTAACTCCAATAGCCCAATAAAGAAATGCTAAAGAACCCCCCTTGCTCGCTCTCCAAATCTTTAAAAGAATGAAAACTAATGGAACAAATACTATCACCGAAATAGTAGAAAAAATTAAATTCATAATTTATTTTTAGATTTCTTTATTTAAAAAACTTTCCTAATGATTCTTGTTTTTTAGCTTCTGGTAATAACTCTTCTTCCTTAATCCCCAACCCGCTTAATATTCTCATTGCCGCTGGAATTACCTGATTATGAATATAGTATTCTGGGTCATAGTTTTCTGCGAATTCTGCTGGAACTGCTCTTGAAGAAATTGAACCAACGCCTTTAGTTATTATATAAGAGATTATAGAACCTTCTCCTATAGAAACACCTAAATTTAATAATTTCTTCGCTGCGGCAACATGAGGTCCTATTTGCTCGTATTGTGATAAAGGCCTTGTTATTTGTGTATAAATAATTAAGTCATCCATATTTACTTTCCCTTCTCTTAAAGCATTTATTTTTTCCCTAACTATTTCTATTGATTTTTCTGGTTTTTTGTTTTCTAGAACATCTCTTAAAATTTCTTCTTGTGTCTCCTTCGCGATATTACACCAATCCCTTCTAACTTTTTCAAATCCTCTTATTACCAAACTCCCATCAAAACCAAGTAGGGCATATTTTTTCTTTGCGGCTAAACCCGTTTTAGCCGATACGAACAAACCAGTTTTATAAAAACCTTGGAATTCTAATTCCATTTCCCCAGGTAAAGTTTTATTAACTTTTTCTAAAAATTCCTTTGCTTCTTTTTCATTTTTTATTTTTAAAAACAAACTATCTGTATCCCCATAAATTACTTTAAATTTTTCTTTTTCAGCAAATTTAATCACATTTTTTATATAATATCTTCCCCATGCTGCTATTGATTCGGCACACTCTCTTGAATACCATCTAGACCCAAAATACCCAAAATATCCATAACTAGCGTTTGCAAGGATTTTTAAGGCATATTGTCTATTATACAAATATTTATATGTTTGTGAATTTTTCTTTAATCCTTTCATTTTTTCTTTAATTTCAATTCTTTTTTTAAGAATTTGCTCTAAAACCAATGGGATAAATCCCTTTTCTTTTTTACAGAAATAATAAGGTTTATCTGGAACTTTATTATTTAACCTTCCTTTGCAGCATTCACAGTTTAATGTTTCTGGGCTTATATTTTTTGAAATTATTATTGAAGGATATAATGACCTAAAATCAAATACTCCTATATTATCATGTAATCCTTGAATTGGCGGATGGACATATCCACCCGTATAAGGGGGGATTCTTTTTCTTTCTAAAATCTCATCCGTTTTTGGCCTGTTAGGAATTATATAATTTCTTTTAAATGCTTCCCTAACTAATAATCCCTCAACTAATTGCGAATATGTGTATCTTGATGTGTCAAATAAAAGTTGACCAGTTACTTTAGAAAGCTCATAAATCTGAGGTAATAAATAATCTGCAAGTTTTAATGTTAATTCCGAATCCCATTCGCAATATTTTATTATTTTCTCCAAATCTTTTTTTTCTCTCCACGCATCCTCTATTTCTTTCCACTTCACGGGTTTTTTTCCAAAACCCAATAATTCTTTGGCGACCACATCTAAGGTTAAAACTTCTGAAGATAAAGAGGGACTTAAAATATGCTCAATAAAATCATAAAGATCTATATGAATCCTTCCTTTAATTGTTGCTGATGAAATTCTTCCTCTTCTTCTAAAAATCACAATTCTATCATCTCTTCCCAACCTCAAAGGAATTTTATATTTTTCTGATTTTTCTCTTAGTTTTAAGAAATCAAATCTATCGGTATTATAACCAACTATTATATCGGGATCATTTTCCTTTACTATTTCAATAAATCTGCTAATTAATTCTCTTTCATCCCTAAGAATCTCTGCTTTTTTTGATTTAAAACCATAAGTTAAAACTTTTTTAAACCCCTTATTATCCATTAAAGAGGCCATTATTATTTCATCTCCCGAAACTTCTAAATCAAAAACAAGGATTTTTAAATCGGGATAATCCTCTTTTTCTAAAAATTTAATTTCTTTTAAACCGATTGCCAAATCGATATTTAAATCCGTTTTCCTCTCCTCACCACTAACGGTTATCCAACTCATTGGAACTAAATTTTTATCTATTAAATACCTATGATAAAAAGAAATAGCATATTCATATTGGTTTTCTATATCATCCCATTCTTTTACGATATCTCTAATTTCTGAAAGTTTTCTTGGGTTTTTCACCACTAATTTTATCACTTTTTTATTTTTTCCAAAAACTTTTTTTTCTAAAACTTCAATTCTTTTTATCTCTTCTCCATAAATTTTAAGATTTCTTATCCCTTCCTTTATAGAATTTATATCACCTTCGTTTACAGGTTCTATATAAAAATATGGTTCAAAATTAAAATCAAAAATAACAATTGATTCACCTTTATCCGTTTTTCCCCAAATCCTAATTATTGGTCTTTCTTCTTCTAAAACATAATCAACATCCAGAATACAAACATTTCTTTTAATTAATTTTGGCATAACTTCCTATT
>CAZFVX010000042.1:3564-7011 GCA_964522675.1 uncultured archaeon | reverse complement strand
TATAAAATAGAAAAGGATAAGAAATATTGTATTTCTATAAATCCCTTAAAAGAAACCATACAAGAACTTTATCAAGAACTATACAAGGAATTGAAAAATTATTTAAAGGTTATAGAAATTACTTATTCACAATCTGCAGTTGATATAACACCAAAGGGAATTAATAAAGGAGAAGGATTGGAGTTTTTATTAAAAATAACGGGAATTAAAAAAGAAAATATATTAGGTATAGGTGATAGTAAAGGAGATCTACCAATACTTAAAGAAGTGGGTTATAAAGCGGGACCTTCTAATTCCACAAATGATATCAGGCCTTTTCTTGATTATGTTTCTCCTTTTCCAGATACCTTAGGAGTTATTGATATATTATTTCATTATTTTCCAAATTTAAGAAATATCAATTTTTTCTCTAACGATTATTAATCTTCCCCACTTATCTCTTTCCGATTTTATAATAAATTTATATTTTTCAGGTTTTTTCATACTCGGCTCCAATTTAAATAGTTCTCTTTTTAATAGAACTAAGAAATTTTTTTCTATATATAATATTATGTGCGAGGTTGCTTATAAATTAATTATAAAATTTATATAGCGGTTTATTAAAAATTTAATATGATTAAACAAATTTATATATTTTTTAGATTGTTTTCTTTGGTTTTTGCATTATTAGGAGGTGTTTTCTCTTATTTAATTTATAAATTAACTAAAGGTGGCTCTAAGGGTTGGAAGTATTTAGCCATCGGTGCAATTTCAATTAGTTTATGGGGGCTTTCTCAGTTGGTTTTTATTATAATTAACATACAGGTTATAAGGGTTGCTCTTAGTGCTTTATTTAAGTTTATATTTGGCGTTTTTATTTTGCTTGGTTCAATAAAGCTTGTCGAAGATATGGGAATAAAAAAATTAAATTGGCTAAACACAAGAAATGCAATAATATACTCTTTTTTTGTTTATTTTATTTTCTTAATTTATAACTTATTAATTCCTTATGAAAATATTTTAATTGAAATGGATACAATTACTATGGTTACAAATGTTTTTTGCCTCTTCCCAACAAGTTTAAATTTTTACAGGTTATGGAAAGGCACAGAAATTAAGAAGTATGCTTTTTTATTCTTAGGTTCTTTAGGAGGGTTTTTAGGAGAAAGTTTAATACCTTATATTGCTTCCGCTTGCGAAAACATAAGTTCTTATATTTGTACAATAAATCCTTATGAACATGCACCAGTTATTCCAGTAATGTATATACAACCTTTAGTAGAATTCGCATTGTATGCAGACGCCGTTCTTTTGTTTGCTGAATCGTTTTTCTTTTTAGGGTTTTTACTTTTATGGAAAGTAATGAAAAAATAAATTATTCTAAAGGTAAAAATGTATTTTGCGTTATTGTTTTGTTTTTGATGTTAATGTTTACTGCTATATTCAAACCATTTTCCGCGTTTGGGGAGAGAATTTTGTAAGAAATTTTTTGATAGCCTATGCATTCGACACAAATCCCCCCTTTTGATTTTATGAAAACGTTAACCGTAATTAAATTGCCGTCTTGTCTTGCGTTTATGGAGGAAAGTTCGTAGCACGGGACATTCGTTTGAACAGTCGTGTTCATTAAGATATTTTCTCCTTCCCATTTTGCAATTGAAGTTAAATTTTGATTCGAATAGCAACCCGAGTCATAGCCTAAAACTTTAACTTCTAATTCATTTCTTATTCCCTTATTTGCTAATTGTGCGTACATTAAAAGAATAATAAAAAACAAAATTCCACTCACCAAGGCCATAATTTTTAAATTCATAATTAAAGGTTGGTTTTAAATTTTAAATTTGTATGATTTTTTAAATAATTTCTTAGTTTCTCAAGAGCAATTTTATGCATAGAAATTGAATTTTTTTCTTCGGGAGTCATTTCTGCAAATGTTTTGTTATGACCCTTTGGGATGAAAATTGGGTCCCACGCAAAACCATTTTTTCCTCTAGGTTTTTCAGGTATTGTACCGTGAACTATACCATAAAAATGTTTTATTTCCCTTCCATCGTAATAAGTTAAAGTGGTTTTTGTATATATTCTACGATCATTAAAAAAATTTGCAATTTGGCATATTTTTTCTAAACCAACCTTTTCCCAAAACCACTTAATTAATGGCCCTGGAAACCCATTTAAACAATGAATATATAAAGATTGGTCCCAAACAACAAGCGGTTTTTTAATTAATTTCCATGCTTGCTTTACTTTATGTTCTGCGATTTTATCGGAATCTAACTCTTGAATTTCATCTAAATCTAAATTTACGGCTTTTAATTTAATCCCAAGAATTTGTTCAGCTTCTTTCAGCTTGTTTTTATTACTCGTTACAAAATATATTTCCATATTAAAAATTACCAAAGATTTTTAAATAGTTAAAAATTTTAGAAAAATTAAGGAATATGAAAAAAGCATATTATTTGGGTATAAAAAGAAAATTAAAATCCATCGAAAATATTATAGAAAAAGAAGTATCGTCTTCTTTAGTTTATTTATATTTAATGGATAGCTTAAATTCAATAGATTACGAAATGGAGAAATCAGAAGTTGAAGAAGTGAAAAAAGAAGTAAAAGTTATTAGAAATGTTATGAAAGAAAATTTTCTTAAAGAGGATTTAATGAGAGATTTAAATTTACTAGAAATTTATTTAGAAAAATTTGAATCTTTTAAAAACTTTTAACAATAGATAAATATGAAGATTGAACACATAATAATTTTCTTACTAATATGTACGAATTTGTATACTCTTTATCTTCTTTCACTCCCAATAGAAGGAAATATAGTGATAGAAAAGACGAGTTTGGGCTCTGAGTTTGTTTATAAAGGAAATAAATATATACCAACCCCTTATATAGTAGAAGATACATCAAAAATAATCTCTACCGGAGATTTTGTTAACGGGAACGAAATTTTTGTTAATAAGTCAAAGCCGTATGATTTAAATGAGACATTTGTTAGGAATGAGGAAGGGAATTATACGATGTGGGTAATTAAAAAAGATTGTGTGCTTAGCTTATGCGATTGTACGTGTTACGTGAAAGGAGAATCGCCAGAAGACAAAGGGAGAATATGTAATTTAAACTGTGGAGTGTATAATATAATAGGCTGTGAGTATAAGTTTGGAAAATGCGTAACGATCCAAGAACCTGAAAGTAAATGCATAACAAAAGATGATTGTAAATTACTTAATTGTGCCAATCTAACTTTATGCGCAAGAGTCGGGTGTAATGCAAATGGATGCGTAAGCAAACCAAGCATTTGTGAGGATTTCTATAAACCGGGTTATGCTTGTTTTTGTGAGGATGGTAAGTGTAAATTAGCCAAATAAAAATTTAAATACAAAAAACAAATTTTCAAATAAATATGAAAAAAATAGTTAATGAAATAAAAAATTTTTGGAAAGAAATTTTAATTGTTTTAATTTTAAC
>CAZFVX010000042.1:0-3464 GCA_964522675.1 uncultured archaeon | reverse complement strand
GATGCTTGTTGGTTTAGTTCCAATAATTTATTTTTGGATAAGAAAAAAAGTTTCCTTGAAATATTTTGTTTACGGTGGTGTGATTTGGCTTTTGGCTATTTCAATAAAAATTTTAATGGATTTGACCATAACTCCCGGTATTCAAGAACTGTTATTATCTAATTATTCAAAAACCGTGGTTTTAATTTTATCTGGTTTATATATTGGCTTAAGAACGGGGGTCTTTGAATGTGGATTCACTTATTTAGCCGTTTTAAAAACAAAACTTAAAGAAATGAATTTTTATGAATCCTTGGCTTTGGGTTTGGGCTTTGGTGGAATAGAAGCATTTCTTTTAGGTTTTTCTTCTTTTGTGAGCGTTCTTTTGTTTATTCTTTTTCCTAATTTAATAACTTCGATTCCCGCCACACAGCAAGAAGTTTTATTGCAGCAATTAAGCATGAGTAATCTCGCAATTCTACCACCAATAATAGAAAGAATATCAACTCTTTTATTACACGTTTTTGCTACTCTTTTAATCATTTATTCAATTAAAACAAAGGAGATAAAGTATTTTTTAACTTCTTTTGCATACAAAGTATGTGTTGATGGAATGATACCGTGGTTAAGTTATAAAATTGGAACTGCCACATTGGAATCAATATATATAATTGAGATTCCAATAATAATTTTTGGAATAGTTGGGGTTTTTGGAATAACTTGGATAAGGGAAAAATTCATTCCAAGAAAAAAACCAAAAAGGAAAATTGATTTACAAAGCATATTTTTAATTTTAGTTATAATTTGTTTAAGTTTAATTTTTATTTCATCTCTTAAAGCGGTAACTGAAAAAAGTTTATTTGAGAGAAGGCTTTTAACTCTGCAAGAAATGGGAGGGAAATATAAATTTTTCAGGAATGATACATTAGTTGGTTATAGTCGGTTTCAAATAGTGAATAAAACAAAATATGATAATATCCCAGCATATCATGTAAAGGAAAACGCCGAATTAGAAATTGAAGGTCAAAAATTAAGAATTAACGGTGATCTTTATATCACAAGTTATGTTAAACCACTTTATTATTATTCAGAAATTGAAATGAACAATGAAACCACAAAATATGAATGCAAATTTTATGAAAATAAGGTGCATGAGAAAATAATAACTTTAAATGGAATTGAAGAAAAGGATATAGAATTGGGAAATGAAACATTTCTTTTAACTAATAACATGATTGGAGAATGGGCGCTTGTTTTCATGCTTTTAGATTTGGATTTAAATAAAAGTTATGATTTGTATGTTTTTAATCCAAGTTTAGAAAAATCCTTTATATTCCCAGTAAAGGTTGAAAGTGAAAAAGTAATTGAATTAAATAGTAAGGATTATGATTGTTATGTTATTTCCGGGGTTTTTGGAACAACTGAAAACACGATGTATGTAACAAAGAACGGATTATTACTTAAGGTTGAAAACCCAGAATTAGAAATTATATTGGAGAGTTAAATCACTTCAATTTTAATTCCTTTTCTCATTTTATCTACCAACACTTTTTTATATTCTTCCATCGGAAGAACATAGCCTTGAGCTGTTTTTTCAGGATTAAAATAAAGATTTGTAATTTTTTCAGCTATTTTTCCATAATACTCTTCAAGAGAATAAAAAGTACGAGGTATTAAAGTTTTATCCTTCATTATTTTAATATTTAGAAAGATTAATTAAAAAATTTATAAATTTTTTTAATAATAAAAATTATGGAAGAAGTATATTCATTAGATCTGCTTTCTGCGATTCTTTATCATGGTGCACAAATTGCGGGTACAAATGAGATATCAATGAAGCATAAAGATTTATATGACTTTATAAAAAGAATGTCAAAAGTAGATAAGTATTTTGGTAAAATTTTTCAATCCCGAATTCCTTCAAGTTATAGTGAAAAGGTTGATAATGCATTTTTTCTTTTAAAAAACTTTAGTGGGGAAATTGAAACTCGGTGGAAAGGAAAATACATTATACATATAACAGAGAATGATTTTGAACTTCCAAAAGATATTGAGGACAGGGTAAAAGAATGTTTGAAAAAAATAAAGGAAAGTGAAGAATTTAAGAAATTTTATTTATAGTTAATTTTAATAATGCCTTAATGGAACAAATGCGCAACCCCCATAGTTTTTTGTTTTTAATTTTTTATCTTTTTTTATTCCCAAAATTAAATCTTGGTAATAACCTGAACCCACGGGAGCAAGAATAATTCCGCCTTCTTTTAATTGCTCAATTAATTTTTCTGGGATTTCGGGAACTGCACAAGTTATGATTATCTTATCATATGGCGCTTCTTTCGGGTAACCTTTACTCCCATCACCAACAATTACCTTTACATTCTTATATCCAACCCTTTCTAAATTTTCTTTTGCAAATTTTGCTAATTTTGGTTCTAATTCAATGGTGTAAACTTTTTTAACTAATCTCGATAAGATTGCAGCTTGATAGCCAGAGCCAGCACCAATTTCAAGAACTTTATCATTTTTTTCTGGTTTTAAAAGCTCCGTCATCATTGCAACCATGTGCGGTGCAGAAATCGTTTGCCCCTCTAAAATAGGTAAAGGATAATCCACATAAGCCTGATTCTTATATTCCTTTAAAACGAACTCTTCTCTTGGAACAGTTTTAAAAACCTTTATTATTTTTGGAGTTTTTAAGAATCCTTCCTCAATTAAGTTTTTAATTAAAATCTTTTTTTGGTTTTGTAAATCCATTTTAATAATTAAGAATAAGGATTTAAATTTAGGGGTTTTAAGTTTTTATATTCAGTTTTTTTTAATTCTTCTTTTATTTTCTCAAGCGATTCACCAATTTTTTGAGGTATATTATCCTCTTTCATTTTTTTCAATAATTCATCTATAGTTTCATGTTTTCCATTATGAATCTCTTTACTATAAAATAATTTTTTAGGTTTTTCACCATTAACACTTGGAAAATAAAATTCATAACCTTCTCCATTTTTGTGATAATACAAAGGAATAAATTTTCCGCCACACTTAAAATGAAAAAGTGAAAGTATCTTCATATCAAGATTCGTATCAGAATCTTGTACAGGAACCACGGGAATTATTATCTCTTCTTCAAAAAAAGAAGGGTTATATACTCTTGCTATAACAACCCCTTTCTCATTTAATTTGATTTCCGATGGAACATAAAGCGTGGTTTCTACCATCGAATCCCCGAAGTCCCCTCTAATTTTTTCTTAAAATTTAGATTTAAAAATTTAACCCAAAAAAATTTTTAAACTAAGAAAATAATTTATAAGGAACTTTCGGAAGTTTCTTTTTTAATTTTAATTTTCTTATCGTATTTAAAAACTCTTCTAATCTCTTTAGGAACAATTTCATCAGCATCTTCTCCGGGAAAATCCAAATAAATTTTATCTCCATTGGGGACTTTAATTTCAAAGATTATTTTATTAACAGTTTCCAATTTAATTTTTCCT
>CAZFVX010000041.1:0-7053 GCA_964522675.1 uncultured archaeon | reverse complement strand
CTTCTTTTATAACGAAGTCAACTTCTCTTTGTTGATAATCTTTCCAGTAAAAAATTTCTAAATTTGGATACCAATAACTTCTCTTTCTTAATAATTCTATTAAAACCAAGTTCTCCATTAATCTTCCAATGTTTTCAGAAATCTTAAAGCCAATAGATGAAATTATTCCCGTATCCATACAATAAATCTTTTTTGGTGCAATAATTTGCTCTTTTAACTTCGGTGAATATCGTTGAAACACAAAAAATAAATATGCATTTTCTAAAGCATCAATCCAATTTTTAAGTGTATGTGTGTCTTTAATTTCAAAAATATTTGAGAGTTTTTTTATAGTAAATTCTGATGTTGAGTTTGAGAGAAGGTATTTTGCAATTTCTTTAAATGTCTTTATTTTTCTTATTTTAATCCTTCTAATTATATCTTTCTCTATTATATCTGCATAAATCCTTACAAGAAATTCTCTTCCAAAAAGATTAACCTCGGGTAATCCACCATTTTTTAAATACTCTTGAAGCAGTCTTTTGAGATTAGCTATTTTCTTGGTAGAATAAAAATTTTTATCTTTTATTTTTATTTTTTTATATCTTAAAAATTCTCTAAAACTAAAGGGCATCAATGTGAAATCTATATATCTTCCAGTTAAATGAGTTGCAAGTTCACCGGAAAGTAATTTAGAGTTACTTCCTGTAATTATAACTTTTTTTGTTCTTCGTAACCTGTTTACAAATAATTCCCATCCATTCACATTTTGTATTTCATCTAATATAATATTTTCTATATTTTTATACAGTTCATAAAACGCCTGAAGAACTTTATCTAAATCTTTTGATGTAACCCCAAAAAATCTTTCATCATCAAAATTCACATATCCAAATTTTATATTTTTAAAGAGTTGCCAAGAAAATATTGATTTCCCACATCTTCTTATTCCTAAAATAGCAAGTATATTTGGATAAGCAAGAAACCTTCTTAACTTGTTTATGTCTGGTTCTCTTTTTACTATTTCTCCCAATTTAAATTTTTCTTCTACCTCTTCTCTTTGAGAAACTATAATTTTCTTTATTTCATCTACATTCATAATTATATATTCACAAACTTTATTAAAAAGTTTGTGGTTAGAAAATAAAAAACTCGGTTTTTCTTACTCCCGGGCTTCTTGAATTTTTTCTTAATTTAAATTTATGCAATATTATAATTATTCAAAATACTCTCTTTCTTGCGGTTTTTCTTGCTCTTGAATTTCTTCTTTTTCGGTTTCTACTTCTTGTGGTTCTTCTTTTGGTTCTTGTTCTAGGGATTGTAATTCTCTGTTTATTGCTTCTTTGATCTTTTCTTTTTCTTCTCCGAAATATTTTTCAAATTCTTCCGTTGTTCTTAAAATTTTTGTATTTTTTACTTTTTCCGTCTTTATTAATCCCTTTCTTTCCAAATATTTTATGTAAGAATAAGCCTTGTTTCCTTGGATTTTTATTATTTCTGCTTGTTTTACGGGCTCTTTGTAAACAACCAAAGCCAAAGTTCTTTTACAACCTTCGGATAAATCTGAGTATGGGGTTAAATGGGAAACCTTATCTAAAAATTCGGGTTTAACTTGCATTTGCCAACCTTCGGGAGTTTTCACTATTTCAATTCCCTTTTCAGCATATTCTTTTTGCAAATCCTCAATTAATTGCTTAACATAACCTAAAGAACTTACACCTAGAATTTTAGCTAAATCATTTAAATCTAAAGGTCTTGAGGAAATAAACAAAGCTGCTTCCAAAATTTTTTTCTGCATATTTTTCACAAAAGTATTCTAATAATAATTAATTACTATTTCATAAATTTAATAGTTTTTGGTTAAGGTTTTCAAATAAGCATTAGCCATCGTAAAAAGCTCATTAAGTTCCCTCTTTCCAAGATTTTAAATATTTTTCTTGTTCTTCGGTTAATTTATCAATTTTAATTCCCATAACTTCAAGTTTTAATTTTGCAACTCTTTTATCAATTTCCTCAGGCACATCATAAACTCCTGGGTCTAATTTATTTTTCACTAAAAATTCCGTACACAAAGCTTGGTTCGCAAAACTCATATCCATAACTTCTGAAGGATGTCCTTCCGCCGCCGCCAAGTTAACAAGCCTGCCTTCAGAAAGGAGATAAATTTTCTTTCCATTTTTTAATTTATATTCTTCAACGTTTTCTCTTATTTTCCTTTTTTCGGAACTTAAATTTTCTAGATCGGAAATTGAAATTTCAACATTAAAATGACCTGAATTAGCAAGAATCACCCCGTTTTTCATTAATTCCATATGTTCTTTTCTTATTACATTTTTATTTCCTGTAGCGGTAACAAAGATATCACCAATTTTTGCTGCCTCAATTAAGGGCATAACTTTAAAACCATCCATAACTGCCTTTAATGCCTTAATGGGATCAACTTCCGTGATAATAACATTTGAACCCATTCCTCTTGCTCTTTTTGCTATTCCACTACTACAATATCCATAACCACATACAACAAAATTTTTTCCCGCTAAAAGGATCGAAGTTGCTCTTAAAATACCATCTATTGTGGATTGACCCGTTCCATAAACATTATCAAACATTCTTTTTGTTGGCGTATCATTTACAGCAATTATAGGATATTTTAAAGCATTATCTTTTTCCATTGCTTTTAATCTTATTACACCCGTAGTAGTTTCTTCTTGGCCACCAATGATATTTTCTAATAAATCTTTTCTTTTTGAATGAACCGTTGAAATTAAATCAGCACCATCATCTAAAGTTATATTTGGGTTTGAATCTAAAACTTTATTTAAGCACCAATAATAATCTTCTTTATTTTGTCCTCTCCAAGCAAAAACAGATATTCCTTCTTTAACTAAAGCAGCGGCAATATCATCTTGTGTGGATAAGGGATTTGAGCCACATAAAAAAATTTCCGCTCCACCCGCTTTTAAAGTTTTAACTAAAACTGCAGTTTCTTTTGTTACATGTAAACAAGCAGCAATTAAAATATTTTTTAGTGGTTTCTCTTGAGAAAAAATTTCTCTTATTTTCATTAAAACGGGCATATGATTTTCTGCCCATTCAATATTTAATTTACCCTTAGAAGATAGGGATAAATCTTTAACTTTATAATCCATTTAATCACCGATAAACAAAATTAGTTTTTAATTATTTAATTGTTTACTTCTCTTTTCCTTATAAAAATCTCATCAAATGGTTTTTCTTGTCTACAAGAAACCTTTTTTTGATGGTCTAAATAAAGCAATGGTAGAAATGTATTTATAACTTCTTCTCTTTCCCATCTATTAACTAAATTAGAAAATTTAACTTCTTTTTCTTTTATCCTGGTTAATAAATTTGTTATCCTTTCGTATAAAATGTTAATTCTTTCTAATGTTCTATCTCTTTCAATTTTTATTCTTTCCCTTCTTTTTATTTTTCTAATTTCCCTTCTTTTTTCTGTTTTTAAAGCCCTTCTTAAGGCAGAAATTAATTCTGTAATTGTGATTTTCCTAATGGGTTTTCTTTTTTTGGGAACTGTTATTGAGCCTATGGTAAAATTAGGTGATAAAACGCCATTTATTTCTTCATTATTCACTTCCTCAATTAAAAATTCTTCTTCGGTTTCAATTTCACTTTCTTCTTCAATTATTTTTAAATAATCTGATTTCATTCGAAGTAAAACAGATGCAATAAGAATATATTTTGCGGGTATTCTAAAATCCAAGGTTTTAAGTTTAGAAAGATATTCTAAAAATGATTGAGAAAGTAAATTTAAATCCAAATCCCATGGGTCAAGACCCTCTAAAGCAATTATTTTGTAAATTACTTGTTCCCAAGAGTATTGGGAAAGTATTAAATCCATTATATCTTTTTCATTCATATTTATCCTTATGCATTTTCAACCCCCTCCACTAAAGGTTTTTCGGTATGTCCATCTAAAGATTTTAAATCAATTTCTATAACTTTTGATTCCCCATCTTCCATAGAAACCCCATAAACTTGGTCTGCCTCTTTTATTAAGGCTTCATTGTGAGATATGATTATGAATTGGGAGTGTTTTGATTGCTTTTTTATCATATCAGCAACCTTTTTTGTATTAACTTTATCTAAAGCCGCATCGCTCTCATCTAAAATATAAAAGGGTGCGCTTTTATATCTTTGAATTGCAAATAAGAAAGCAAGAGCAGTTAAACTTTTTTCTCCACCCGACATGGAATCTATATGTAATAATTTTTTACCCGAAGGAGAAGCAGAAATAATTAAACCAGATTCTATATCATTTGGATCTTCTAAAGTAAGTTCGCCGTCACCATTAGTTAATTCATTAAAAACTTGTTTAAAGTGCTTAGAAATTTCTTGCAAAGTTTCCATAAATGTTTCTCTTCTTTTTTCCTCAATTTTATTTAAACTTGATTCTATAGAATCTTTTTCACTAATTATTTTATTAACTTTTTTCTCAAAATCATCAAATTCGTCTTTTAATTCCTCATATTCTTCTATTGCCTTTAAATTAACTAAACCCAAAGATTCGATTTTTTTAATTAAATCCTTTTCTTTTTCTTTTAAAACTTGAATTTCTTCTTTAATTTTCATTTTATTTTTATCTAAACCATAGCTTTCCCATTGAATTTTTAAATTTTCATAATTTGCTTCTATTTTTGCTTTTTTTATTCTTAATTTATTGAGTTCTTGTTGAAGAATTAATCTCGATTCATATGCTTTTTTTCTTTTTTCTCTTATTTCTCTTAAATTCTTATTTATTTTTTCTCTTTCTTTTTCAAGTTTTGGAGTTTTTGTTTTCCTTTCTTTTTCGGCAAGTTCTTCCAGTTCTTTATTTAATTCCCTTAAAATTAATTCTATTTTCTCATTTTCTTTTTCAAGTGAATTTTTAGATTTTAAGTATTGATTTATTTCCGGAAATTTAATTTTTGATTTAAAATGACCTCCAGTAATTGCACCAGAAACCTCTAATAAATCGCCATCTAAACTAACGGCTTTTATCCTTTCTTTAATATTTTTAATAAATTCTATATCCTTTACACATGCCGTGTTTCCAAAAACATATTCAACTACATTTGTATATTTTGGTTCATGGTGGATTAAATTTGAAAGCCAGCCAATTGCTTGAGGCGGTAAAGATTTTTTAGGAGATGGTTTTATTCTATCTAAAGGTAAAAATCTCGCTCTTCCGATTTTATTTTCTTTTAAATACTTAACACATTCTATAGCGGTATTTGTGGTATCAACAACAATATCTTGTAAGTGTGAACCGCCAGCAACTTCTACAGCAATTTTGTATTCTTTTGGAACAATTATTAAATCAGATAAAACGCCATGGACACCTTTAAAATCTTTTACGGCATTAACGGCGGGATTTATTTTTGTGTTAATTGTTTTTATTCTATCAATTAAAATTTCAAGCCTTTCAATTTCTCTTTTATTTGATTCCAATCTACTTTTTTCTCTTTCAATTCTTAATCTTAATTTGTCAATTTTTTTAGTAATCTCGATTTGAGAAGAGGCTTGTAAAATTTCAGATGTTAAAGATTCTAATTTACTTTCTTCCTCTTCAAGCATTTGTTCGTATTTTTTAACTTCTTCCTCAAGTTTTTGTAATGCCCTTTCTTTTTCTTCAATTTCCTTATCAATTTCCCTTAAGTTTTTTTCAGACTCGTCAAATTCTTTGAATAATATTTCCATTTTTGTTTTTTCAAGTTCCCCTTGTAATTTTTTATATTCTAGAGCGGCATCCCTTTCTTGTTTTAATCTTTCTAAAACGCTTTCTTTTTCTCTTAAAATAATTTCCGCTTCTCTTAATTTTTCCTCAACTTTTTGCAATTCCTTTAAAGCTTGTTGTCTTTTTTCATCATATTCCATAATACCCGAAATTTCGTCTATTATTCCTCTTCTTTCAAGTGGATTCATATCAATAATTTGATTTACATCCCCCTGTTGAACGATATTGTAACCATCGGGCCTTATACCCGCTTGAGAAAAAATATCTAAAATTTGCTGTCTTGTAACAACTTTTCCATTTAATCTATATGTACTTATGCCTTTTTGGTTTATCCTTCTTGAAACGGAAACTATCTCGTCTTCAAAGGGGAATTTTTTATCTTCATTACTAAAGTAAAGAGTGACCTTTGCATATTCTGATTCTGGCTTGTTATTCCCCCCGTGAAAAATTAATTCTTGTGCTTTTTTTGCCCTTAAAGTTCTTGCCGAAGTTTTTCCTAAAACAAAAACTATAGCATCAGCTATATTACTTTTTCCCGCCCCATTTGGCCCCGTTATAATGGAAAATCCCGGAGGAAACGGAATAGAAATCTTTCTCTTAAATGATTTAAAACCCTGTAAAACCAATTTTTCAATTCTTACCATATTATATATAATGGTGCCAATATCCTTTAATATTTAATTACATCCATTTCTAAAAGGTTTAAAATTACAAAAATTTGCAAAATTAAAGAAAATAAAAAGAAACTAAAAAGAAACGAAATTAAAGTAAAAGCTTTGCAAATTTAATTAACTTTGGCTTTTTCATTAAGAGCATTGCCAATCTTTTGAACCCCGAGGCTCTTGCTAAAGAAATTAAATCCTCTCCTTTTAAATATTCTGCTAACCAGTTTAAATCTTCATCAGATAAACTTTCTACTACCATTCTAAGTTTTAGTAATTTTTCTAATTTATTACCCCTTAATTCCCACCATTTTTTATTATATTCATCTAAAATTTCTTTTGAGAAATTATTTAATTCAAAAGCTTTTTTTGCAATTTCTCCCGCTAATTTTCCCGCAAGATATGCTTCTGCTATACCACCACCGTGTATTGGGTTTACTTGGTGTGCGGCGTCCCCAACAACCATAAAATTATCTGTAACCATATTTTTAAGTAAACCGCCAACAGGAACACCACCACCATTAACCTCAATTATAGAACCCCTTTTTAAACCAGGTTTTGAATTCACAAACTTTTTTAAATATTCCAAAGCGGTTGTTTTTGCAAAAGGCTTTCTAACACCTATACCAACATTTGCTATATCCTCTCCTTTAGGGAAAA
>CAZFVX010000040.1:0-7190 GCA_964522675.1 uncultured archaeon | reverse complement strand
CTCAACCTTTCCATTAATTCTTTCTTTTTATCCTCATCTAGTTCTATTTTGTTTTCTAAAACCTTATGATTTTGTTTTAAAAAAATAATTTTATTTGGCTCCAAATCTTCATTTAATACCACATTAGGTCCCACAATAGAATTTGGCCCAACTTTAACTCCGGGCATTAAACATGAATTTATCCCCGTTTTACAGTTAGAACCCATTATTACTCCAAATTTATCATAACCCGTTGATAGTTTTTCTCCTTTAACATTTACTTTAATTTCTTTTTCGTCAAATCTTAAATTTGCTGTTATTGTCCCCGCCGCAAAAGAACAGGAATCGAAAATTATACTATCCCCCACATAAGAAGAATGAAACCAACAATTATCCCCTATATACGAGCGTGTGATTTCCGTAGAAAATCCGATAACGGAGTTATTTCCTATATGTGAATAGTCTCTCACTAAACAATTATTTCCTATTATAGCATTTTTACCTATATAACAAGGCCCATTTATTATTGCATTTTCAAAAACTTTTGCATTCTCGTCTATATAAACCTTTCCTTTTATTATTGCTTTTTCTGATACCTTTGCTTTTTCTGAAATTATTGTCTTTTCAAGTTTATCTAAAAAATATTTAACGATATCAAATATGTTCCATGGATATTTTATTGCTTTCCAAAAACCAGAATAAGGAACAACTTTAAATTTAAATCCGTCTTTAATCATTTTTTGCATTGAGATTTCGTAAATATCATCTTTTTCACTTTTTGTATTTTTTAAATAATTAAAAAAATCCTTTGTTTTTGTGTGTAGATGAACGACTATATTAACCATATCACTTGGTTCATTGCCTTTTCCCGGTTTTTCGATGATTCCTTTTAAATTTCCTTCTTCATCTGTAATTAAATAACCACCCGGAAAATACTCTTTAACTTTATATCCTAAAATATAGGAATCAAAAGAAGATTTTTTGTATTCCTTTAAAATTTCTTCATATCCATTAAAATCAAAAACATCATTTGGATTTACCACAATTATTTCTTCATCCCCTATTAATTTTTCTGCGCTTAATAATGCATCAGCCATGCCTTTTGGTTCTTTTTGAATGGCAAGTTCAACATTAAATTTCGTTTCAGATAAAATTGATTTAATTTTTTCAATGTTTAGCGGATTACCAATTATAATAAAATCTTTTAAACCCGCTTTTTCTGCCGTTTCTAATTGATGAAGAAGTAAGGGCTTTCCCAAAAATTTAAATAAAAATTTATCTTCAATTAAAGGGAACATTCTTTTTCCAATCCCACCGGCTAGAAAAACGACCTTCATTTTATCCTCATTCCACAGTTACAGATTTTGCTAAATTTCTTGGTTTATCTGGATCTTTTCCTAACCCAACAGCTACATAATAAGCAAGTAATTGACAAGCCGGAGCGAAGATTAAAGGAGAAATTATGTCAGAAACGATAGGTAAATTAATTTTTACATCACAATATTCTGTATCTCCTAAAACAATTCCTATAACTTTTCCACCTCTTGATTTAATTTCTTGTATATTTGACAAAATTTTTCTGTCTTCTTGTGGGATTAATGCTATTGTATAAAAATCCTTATCTATTAAAGAAATAGTTCCATGTTTTAAGAAACCAGAGGACATGCCTTCAGCGTGTAAATAACTAATTTCTTTAAACTTTAAAGCTCCCTCTAAAGCCATGGGATAATTTATTCCCCTACCGATATAAACATAATTTTTAACATCACAATATTTTGCAATCTCTTTAAACCTTTCCTTTTCATTAATTATTTTTTCTATGTGGTTAGAAACATCTTTTAATTCATTTTCAATTTTAGAAATATCCATTCCTTTTAATTTTGCTAATTCTAAAGCCAATCTTAGTAAAATGATTAACTGAGAAATAAAGGTTTTTGTTGCGCAAACACCTATTTCCAAACCACAACCTTGTAATATTGAGATTTCAGATTCTCTCGTTGCAGATGAACCCAATACATTAACTATTGAAACTATTTTTGAGCCCAAGGATTTTGCATGCCTCATTGCTTGTAAAGTATCATAAGTTTCTCCCGATTGGGTAATTGCAATTATTAAAGTTTCATTGTCTGGTAAAGCCTTTTCCATAAATTCAGAGGAATCGATAACATTAACGGTTTTTTTGCTTATTTTAGAAAACCAATATTCAGAAATTAATCCAGCATAAAACGATGTTCCTATACCAACGATATAAACTTTAGGATATTCTTTAATTAATTTTGCTACTTCTTTTATTTCATTCTCCGCTATTTTCAATGATTTCTTTACAATTTCTGGTTCCTCACAAATTTCTTTAAGCATAAAATGAGGATAACCATTCTTTTTAACATTTTCTGGATTCCAATTAATTTTTAAAGCCCTTTTCGATATTACATTCCCTTCAAAATCTTTTATTTCATATCCTTCAGGTTTTATGATAACCATTTCACCGTCTTCCAAAAGGACGGTGTTGTTTGTGAATTCTAAAAATGAAGCGATATCAGAACTTAAATAAAACGAAGAATCACTGATCCCTAAAACCAAAGGCGATTCCTTTCTCACACCAATTATTTTATTTTCATTTTTTGATGTAATCAATAATGCATAAGTCCCCTTTAAATGTTTTAAAGCCTTTCTTACAGCTTCCTCTAAATCTCCCTTATAATTTTCTTCAATTAAATGAGCAATAACCTCAGAGTCAGTTTCTGATTTGAACACATGTCCTTTTTTAATTAACTCTTTTTTTAAATATAAGAAATTTGAGATTATCCCATTATGAACTATCGCTATATTTTCTTCACAACATAAGTGTGGATGTGCGTTCTCTTTTGATGGTTTCCCGTGGGTAGCCCAACGGGTATGTGCAATTCCCATAAATCCTGGTAAATTTCCATTAAATTCAAATTCGCTTATTTTACCACTTCGTTTTTCAACCCAAATTTTATTATCATGAACGGTAGCAAACCCAAAAGAATCATAACCCCTATATTCTAAATTTTTTAAAGAATTAAATAATACAGGAGCCGCTTCTTTCTTCCCGATATAGCCAATAATTCCACACATTTTTTAACCTTAAAAAATAAAAATTGCAGGGGTGGTAAGTCCTGCAACCACGCCAAGTGGATTAGAAAGGTTACAATTTTTTTCGGAACAGCTCCGTGGGCTTTAACCTCTAATCCACTTAATTTTTAATATAAAAAGGGTATTTAAGTGCTTTATTGAAAAAAATGTTATAGTATAAACTGGTTTTTTGAAAAAATTTTAAATATATTTATAAAGTTTATTAAAAATAAAATAATAATATTATAAAAAAATTCATAATAAAAATTTAAAAATAATAAAAATTAGAAGATTTATGAAAAATAAACATTTTATTCTTAAGATGGGAAAGAGAAAAACATTAACTCCGATTAAAGTTTTTAATGATCCTAAGGTTTTTAAAATTTTATCAAATGATTTGGCGTGGAAAATTTTTAAAGAATTAAGCACACCACAGTGTCCAATTGATATCGCAAAAAAACTTGGAATTCACGAGCAAAAAATTTATTATTATATTAGAAAGTTTAAAACTTCTGGATTGATTCAAGAAGTTGGGGAAGAAGGCAGGCACGGCACAATTGCAAAATTTTACCAAATTAAAAATCACGCCTTTTGTTTAAAACTTGAAAGTGCTCCCGAAGAAGAAATTCAAATACATTCCCCTCTATTTAATAAAAATTTAGAACCTTTTGTTCTTGAAGGAAAGCTTAATTCAAGAATAATAGTTGGCTCCCCCGACCCTCACGGACCTTGGAAAGCACAAGCAAGTGATGGTTCCTGTGCGATCGATTTTGCACTTTTTTTAGGGAGTTTTACTGCTGGCATTTTTCAACCAAATTATAAACTTGATACAGAGATTAGGGAAAAGGATTTAAAAGGAAATTTAATTTTAATAGGCGGTCCTACGGTAAATATGGTGACAAAAAAAGTTAATAAAAAATTACCAATATTTTTTGATTTAAAAAATAGCAGAGATATAATTTCAAAGATTTCTGGAAAAAAATACGAAGATGAGAGTTGCGGATTAATTGCTTTAATTGACAATCCTTGGATTAAAACAAAGAAAAATAAAATTTTGATTCTCGCTGGAAAAAGAGTTCACGGAACAAGGGCGGCAATCATTGCTTTTATAAAAGATTTAGACAAAATAATGGAAGGAAACAAGTTTAATAGAAAAATAAAAGCAAGGGTTGTAAAGGGTTATGATACAAGTGGTGATGGGATAATTGATGATTTTGAAATTTTAGAATAAATTATTTATACCAAGTTTCTTCTTTAAGTATCATATCAAATAATTCCTTTAAAGCCTCTTCGCAACCTTCTCCCGTTGTTGCTACGGTTCCTATTGCCTTAAATCCTAATTTTTTACCTACCGCCTCTGGCGACATCGCCCCAGGTAAGTCTTGTTTATTTGCAAGTACAACCACTGGTATACCTTTAACTTTAAGTTTTTCTAACATTTCTTTTGCTCTTGGGAAAGTTTCTGGTTTCGTTGAATCAACAATTAAAAACACACCAAAAATGGTTTTTGCTAACAGCTTTAATGCCCAATCAAACCTTTCTTGACCCGGAGTTCCAAACAAATCTACGCTGAAGCCCGCTCTTTCAACATAACCATGATCTAAACCAACGGTTGTTCCTAAGGTATCAACAGAAACCGACCTTTCAGATAAAGCCCTAATCATTGTTGATTTTCCTGAATTAAATGGTCCCGTAATTAAAATCTTAGGTACATAAATATTTATACCAGTTGGGGTTAATTCAAAAGGAATTCTTAATTCAACCTTTGGTTTTTCACCCTTTATATATTTTATAATAAGACCTTTTCTTTCTAAGGATCTTAATTGAATAACATAATCAAAATTTTTTAAAAAATCTTTTACATCTTTTTCTTTAAAACCCACATTAGCAAGTAAATAAAAGCAAACCGTGTGTGTATCTTTAATTGTGTCTTTTAAAGTATTTACAAAATCAATTATACCTTTTTTATCTCCTACCCAAAAATCTAAAGAATCAAACACACCTAAAGTCCCAAAGCCTCTTTCCTCAAGCGCTTTTTTAAAAACATCTAAGGCAGCTTTTTCAAATTCTTTTACATTTGTTGTTTTTTCATTTACAACATATTTTTCTTCACTTTTCTTACCTAAACTAAATGATATAGCATCAACAAAATCTATTTTATCTTTATAAGTATCCCAATTTCTTATTTCGCTTTTTACAAAAGAAGGAAGTTTTGTATTTACAAAATAAACTGCATTATCCCCAAGAGATAATCTGTTAGAAACTATATGAGAAATAAATTTTCCTTTATCCACCAACATATCGGCTAAAATTAGAATAGAAGAACCATCTTCAACTCCCCCACCTAATAATTCATCCAGTTTTGGTATAGTAGTTGCAACCTTCATAAAATCATATTATTTTTATTAATATATATATTTTATTTTCTCTTATTTTTATATTTATGTTTAAACCTATTTATAATTTTTTAAATAACTATTCTTTTGTTTCTTTTTCCTCAGTTTTTTCTTCCTTTTTTTCTGGTTCAGTTTCTTCTGGTTTAGCTTCTTCCTCGGTTTCAGGCTTTTCCTCCACTTTTTCAGTTTCTTCTACAACTTCTTCTTTTTTTGGCTCTTCCTCTGGTTTTGGTTTTTCCTCTTCTATCTTTTCTTCTTCTTTAACTCCCTCTTCAACTTTTGCTTCTTCCTTTGGTTTTTCCTCTGGTTTCTTAGCTTTTGCCATTCTTCTTTTCATTTTTTCAATTTTTCCGGGCGGAATGTCTTTTGTATTTTGATAAACAAGAACTTTAACCCTAGAACATGCTTTGCCGGTTTCACTAAATATTTTATCAACTATAATTAAATCCTCTTTAACCTTTAACTTTTTGGCAAGCTCTTTTAAGATTTCCAATCTTGTGGGTGTGGGTTTTCCCGTGTGATCTAAATAAACCTCAATCTCCTTCCTTTTTAACAATTTATTTTCCCTTTCTTTTCTAATTTCCATTTCCATTTTATCGCCCGCTCAAATAAATTATATTTATGCTTAATATTTATTAAATTTTTGGTTTCAAAAAAATTATGGAAAAACCCAAAGAAATTTATAAAGCACTAGAAGAAAAAGATAAATTTAATTAATGTTAATCCCATATCCAAGAATAATTAAATTAATAAACTCTTCCGTATAAATTCTCCTTTAAAGCTCGCTCATAATCTCTCCCAAAAAAACGCTTAGGATTAAAACCTATAATCCATTTATCTTCTGGATATTTTTCTATAAAATTTTCTACAAGCTCATAAGTTTCCTTTAAAGTTAATTCATTAAAAATTGATCGACAGTTAGTTTCAATTTCTTTTTTTCCAACTTTCAATCCAACTTTCAATATCACTTTTTGACTCTCAAGAAATTTTAAAAATTTACTATAATATTCATCACATAAACTCCCAAGCAAATCCCTGGGAGCAGGACCAAAAATTTCTTCTTTTGCCCTTTCTTCATATTCTTTTATTTCTTCTTCCCATTCTTTTAATTTTTTTCTTATTTTAGAATAATATCTTCCCCATTTCCCCCTTCTCTCTTTAATTGATAAGTTTCTTTCAAATTTTCCCCGCTTATCTATTTTCCCTTCTAGGTAAAGAGGAGTTTCTAAAGAAACCTCTAAATCATTTTCAGGAAAAATTTCTTCTATATGTTTTAAACTTTTAGTTGTCATTTTAACTTTTAAATTCTCAGAAAAGAGAAATCATCATTGAATTTAACCCCCGTTTAAATTAAGAACAATGGGTTTTTAAATTTTTCTATACTTTAATCTATAAATTTGAATTTTGCTTTTAAAAATTAATTTTAGAAAATATTATTATGAAAAATGAATTAAAGTTTTTACTTGACACAAATTTTTTAATGATTCCCGTTCAGTTTAAGGTTGACGTTTTTGATGAACTTAAAAATTTTGGAAAGGGTGAAGTTTATACTTTAGATTTAGTAATCGAGGAATTAAAAAAACTTAAAAGGGCCAAACTTATTTTAGAACTAATTAAAAAGAAAGAAGTTAAGGTCTTAAAATCAAATTTAAAAAGTGTGGATACACAGTTATTTGACCTAGCAAAAAAGGGCTATATCGTTTGCACACAAGACAAAAA
>CAZFVX010000039.1:6006-7586 GCA_964522675.1 uncultured archaeon | reverse complement strand
CAAGATTTTCTTCTTTCATTAAAAATTATTTTGAGTTTTATAATTTAAATTAATCTTCAGAAATAATTTTCTTTATTCCTTCCTCCAAATTATATTTTGCTTTAAATCCTAAAATTTTTTCTGCTTTTTTAGGGTCTGCTTGAGTATGTTGAACATAATTTTTGATTGGGTTTTTTATGTATTTTGGTTTTGTATTTGTTTTAAGAATTTTATTTAGCATGCCCACCAATTGGTTTAAACTTATAGATTTTCCTGTACCAACATTGAAAATGTCACATTTTATTTTAGAGCTCATAGCTAATATGAAAGCATCAACTACATCCTTAACATAAATAAAATCCCTTGTTTGAGAACCATCGCCATAAATTATAGGACTTTCTTTTTTTTGTAAAGCCCATAAAAACTGAGAAACTAAATTTGCATATTTTCCCTTTGCTTTCTCTTTAGGACCATAGACACTAAAAAGTCTTAAACCAATAGATTTTACTCCATGTAATTTATAATAAAGCCTTGCCATTCTTTCAATACAAAGCCTTGTCTCTGTATAATAGTCTGTAACTTTGATTTCCATATTTTCTTTATGTGGTGGTTTTAAACCATTATAAATGGATGAAGAGGAAGCATAAATAACTTTTATTTTGTTTTTTCTTGCGAATTCCATTATATTAATAAATTCATTTATAGTTTTTCCCACAAGTGAAGGATTTTCTTTATACATGGGAGAAGAGGAAGGCATACCTAAGTGGAATATTCCATCAACATCCAAACTTAAATTTAAAATCTCTCCTGAATTTCCTTTGATTAATTCTATATTAAAACCTTTTAAATTTTCTAAAGAGCCAGTATGTAGATTATCCAAAACAACAACTTCATTTCCTTGGTTTAATAATTCTTCAACGAGATTAGAGCCAATAAATCCGCAGCCGCCAGTTACTAAAAATTTCATTTTAATAAATTAAAGAATATATTTAAAAGTTTATTTGGTTTTTCTTAAAAAACTTAAAATTTGATTTTTAAACTCTTTAAAATCCTTTATATTATCCAAATTTTCAAATACAAGCTCATCATCAATATCTGCATATCTATGAACTAAAATATTTCTAAATCCTTTCATATTTTTTAATATATTTTTCATTTTTTTTGTTATTATATTTTTCTTTTCTAATTTTTCAAATAAATCCCCTTCTTCTGAGGGCAACCCGAGCTTAAGTTCTTTTATTATTAATGTGCAAATATCGATTATACACTCTATTGCTATTTGTAATAATCTTTCACACGCTCTTTTAATTTTTGTATCGCCTATAAATTCTTCATAATTTTCTGGTTTAATTGCCTCTAATTCAATAATATATTGATCTAGTTCGTCTATTTTTGAAAGTATTCTTTCTTTATTCATTTAATACGCCTTCTAAATATTTTTTATAAATTGGTTTGAAATCATCAAATTCTTTCATTGTATTAATAGCTATATCATAAAGCAGATCTTCGTTTTTGCAAAAAATTACTTTTCCTTCTTTTAAAACATTT
Organism: uncultured archaeon; assembly: GCA_964522675.1. Lineage (GTDB taxonomy): Archaea > Aenigmatarchaeota > Aenigmatarchaeia > QMZP01 > CAZFVX01 > CAZFVX01. The sequence goes on along the minus strand of CAZFVX010000039.1, from coordinate 6,059 downwards.
ATACGTATGTAAATTGGTAACTGTTGAAATATTTGGATATCAAATTCGGGGAA
>CAZFVX010000039.1:0-5906 GCA_964522675.1 uncultured archaeon | reverse complement strand
TTATACGTATGTAAATTGGTAACTGTTGAAATATTTGGATATCAAATTCGGGGAATTCCACTAAATATTTAAGTTTTTTCTTTGACATTAAAAGAGGGGGTAATTTATTTTTTAAAACAAGACATATATCAATATCAGAATATTTTTCCTTCCTCACAAAACTACCAAAAATTATTACCGCTAAAATTTCTTTATCCTTTCTCGCATAATTAATTAGTTTTTTTAGTGTTTTCATATAAAACTATTTAAAAAGAGAATTAATAAATTATTTAAATTCTTCATTATTCATCAATATTTCGTTCGCCTTAACTAAATCCTCAATTGTTCCACAATCAATGTGAATTCCGTTTAATTTTAAGGCATAAACGGGGTAACCTTCTTGTAAAAGGATTTTTATTGAATCGGTTAATTGGTATTCGTTTTTTGCACCCGGTTTTGTTTTTTCTATCGCATTAAAAATTATGGGTTCAAAAACATAAATTCCAGCTATTGCCAAATTACTTGGTGCTTGTTCTGGGCTTGGTTTTTCAACTAAATCTAAAACTTTTCCTTCGGGATTTATTTTAACGATTCCGTATCTTGATACATCTTCAACTTCAAGAACACCAATAGTGGCAGTAGATTTTGATTTAATATGGAAATTAATTAAATCTTTGACAAAACTTTTTGGTCTTAATATATTGTCGCCGAGCATAACAAGAAAGGAATTGTCCTTAACTATATGTCTCGCGGAATAAACGGCATGAGCTAAACCACTTAATTCATCTTGAACTGCATAAGCAATTTTAACACCTAATTTTGAACCAGAACCCAAATAATCTAAAATTGCATGTTTTTGGTATCCCGTAACTACAATAACGTCTTCTATTCCGGCATCTCTTACATTTTCTATTACATATTCAATTACGGGTTTTCCCGCAACGTGAAGCATTTCTTTTGGTATGGCCGTGGTTAATGGTCTTAATCTTGTTCCTTTTCCCGCTGCGGGGATAATAGCTAATTTTATCATTTTTCTCATCTGCATTAGGTTCTAATAATTAAATAAAGTATAAGTTTTTAAATTATGGATATAACATTGTTATATTTATTTTTTAAACTTCAATAATAAATTTTAATATGAAAATTCCAATCAAAGATTTTTCGAAAAAAGCAAAATTAGTTAAAAGCGATGATAGATATTTTGTTTATGATTTAGAAATGGAAGATTTAGTTGTTTCTATGACAATTTTGCATCCTAAAAAAGAAACCAGAGGACACTCACACGAAGATGCCGAAGAAGTTTATTTTTTCTTAGAGGGAAACGGAGAAATACAAGTTGGTGAAGAGAGATTTAAAGTTAAAAAAGGCGATTTAATAACAATACCTAAGGGAAATTTTCATAAAGTTTTTAATACGGGGGATAAAGAATTAATTTTTTTATCCGTGTTTGAAAAATACGAAGGTAGAGGAAAATAATTATTTAAATAAACTTAAAAATCTTTGCCAAAGACTTGGTTCGGGGAATTCTTCTTCAGCGAGGAAATATGAAATTCTTTTAAATTCTATAGCGGGAGAAGAATTTGGGGAATGAAGAACAACGGGGTTTCTTAATGCTATTGATTCTCTTACTTTTTTATGTTCTGGTACCTGCCCTATAACGGGATATTCAAGTAAATTTTCAATATCTTCTTTACTTAGTTCAAATTTTTCTTTTCTTACCTTGTTTATTATAATACCCAAGACTGGTTTTCCTTCTTCTTTAATTAGTTTTTTAACTCTCATGGCAGATGCTATTGAAGTTATTTCGGGATTTACAACCAAGATAATCTCATCGCAAGCCTCAACGGCGGCTTTAACCTCTCTATCAATCCCAGGAGCAGAATCAATTATCACAAAATCTTTTTTTCCTATTAACTCCGAAAGCAAATATTTAAGCCTTCTGGGATTTACTTCTATATCAGTTAATGATGCTGGTGTGATCTCAAACCCCGAGGGATGCGTATATATTGCTTGACTTAATGGAATTTCACCCCTTAAAACATTGTTTAAAGAAAACGGATAAAAATTTGGTAAACCCAGGTGTAAACCCAAGTTTGCACCAGATAAATTGCCATCTATTACTAAAACGTCTTTTCCAAGTTCTGATAAAGTTATTCCTAAATTAGAAACTACCGTTGTTTTACCTACTCCGCCTTTTCCAGAAAGAACTGCTATTATTCTCGTCAATTTCTCAACCATTAATTTTAATTTATTTTTTATATTTAAAAGAATTAGATTATTATTTTTTAAAGTTAAATGCCTTTTGATAACTTTCAATATTTCCTATATCAAACCATACACCATTAAAACTAAATGCAGAGACTTTATCTATTTTATGAATCCATTGCAAAAAATATCCTGGAGCATCCGGATTATATCCATTGGCTATATATTCTTCAAAAAATTGAAGTTTTTCACTTGGAAATATATAGCAACCAATTGCTATGAGGGTTGATTTTGGTTCTGAAGGTTTTTCTTGAAAATCGGTAACTATTCCCTCCTCATTTACAAAAACAACCCCAAAATTTTTTGCTTTTTCTAAATCTTTTAAATCAAAAACTCCAACGGTTATACTTCTTTTCTTTTTAAACTCTTCTATAATTTCTTTAAACCCGAAATCAAAGAAATTATCTCCACAAACAACGATTATATCATCATTTATTTTTAAATTTCTAATTAAATAAGTAATTCCAGCTATTGAGCCAAATTTTTCTTCTTCTCTATGAGTTGGTTCTATAACCAAATCTACTTTTGGATTCCCTAATTTAGTGATCCAATAATTAAAATGTTTTTCAAAATATTTGTTAGTAGAAACAAAAATTTTATCTATTTCGGGAATTTCTTCTAATTTTTCTATTATATAATCAATTATGGGTTTTCCATTTATTGGCAACAAGGGTTTTGGTATAAAATTAGTGATTGGTCTTAATCTTGTTCCATAACCACCAGCCAGTATTACAGCCTTCATATTAAATTATTAACAATTAATATTTAAATTTTTCCCTTATTTTCATTTCATAAATAAAAAATTTTGAGAACATATTTTAATTAATGAAAATATTAATGATTGGTTGGGGGTTTCCGCCAAAAATTGAAGGTGGAATGGATATTCATTGTTACGAAATTTCAAAAAGATTAGTTGAGCTTGGGCATGATGTGAATTTAATTTTGCCAAATTTTAATTCCCCTCCTTATAAAAATGTGGAGGGAATAAATATTTTTCCTATTGAATGTGAAAAAAATTTTTCAAGTATTTTTTACTTAGTTAAAACAATTGAGGATTATAATAAAAAAATATTTAATTCTTTTAAAGACTTTAACTTCGATATTATCCATTCACATGATTGGATTAGCGTTTTGGCTTCTCTCCAACTTAAACAAATTACAAAAAAACCTTGGGTCCTGAATTTACATTCTTTAGAGTATATAAGGGCCGCGGGAAATATATTCGGTGAAAACGAGATTGAAAAGATAGAAATTTTAGGAATGGAAAATTGTGATAAAATATTAACCGTTAGTAATTTGATGAAAAGAATTTTAGTGGAAAATTATAAAATTAATCCCAAAAAAATTGAAGTTATTTATAACGCTGCAAGTTTTAGTTCAGAAAACGCAAGACCAGAAAATGTTAGAGAAAAATATAATTTAGAAAATGAGCCAATAATATTTTTTTTGGGGAGACTTACAGAACAAAAGGGAATAGAATATTTAATTTATGCAGCAAAAAAAATTTTAAAAAAATTTCCAGACACAAAAATTTTAATTAGCGGGCAAGGTTATTTGCTTGAGAGTTTAAAAAAATTTTCTAGGATTTTAGGTATCGAAGATTCAATAATTTTCACTGGGTTCTTGCCACCAGAAGAATTAAAGGATTATTATTCTGCTGCCGATGTTTTTGTTTCTCCTTCAATTTATGAACCTTTTGGAATAACAATTTTAGAAGCAATGGAATGTGAAACCCCGGTGATCGTAACTGAAAACACGGGCGTTGCCGAAAATTTTAATCATTTAAAACACTTAATAAAAGTTAAGCCAAGAAATTCGGATGAATTAGCAAAATCGGTAATAACCCTTTTAAAAAACAAAAGTTTAAAGAAAAAGATTGGAAAATCCGGAAAAGAATTTTCAAGGAAAATTTATTCTTGGGATAAGATAACAAAAAATATAATAAAAATTTACGAGGAAGTTAAAAAAGCATAAAATAAGATTTTTCTTCTATCTCATTCTCAAATCTAGCGAAAATTTTTAAATTATGTAATCCGTTTTCTTCTGGTTGAAAAAAAACTTGGTATTTACCTTCACCGATATTATTTATAAATTTTGTAAACTGTTCGGGATATAAAGAACTTATTTCGGGTTGAGAAGAAGCCGGTAAAAAAATATATTCTTTTTTGTTTGGTGATGTTATAACTAAGGATAAATCGGCATTTATATATTTCTTTTTCTCATCTCTTATTTTAACTATTATTTGAACAAACCTTCCAAATTTTTTTATAATTGGTTTAATAATCATTATTTATTATTTTCATGAGAAAGAATAAATTGTTTATATTAATTCATTAATTTTTTGATTTGCATAATTTATTGTTTTCATTCCTTGTAAAAACCAAAAAGTTGTTCCCCAATAAGTATAGCAACTTGTTTCAGAAATTAATAAAGCTTTTTTTGCTTCTTCATATTTTTTATTTTTTGTAACTTTACGAATTTCATGAAATTTTTTACTTAATTCTCTGATTCGTTTGTTTATTGTTTCTCTTTTATCTCCAACCGTCCATTTACTATGCCCCCCTGCCCAAGAACCACCAATTTCACTAATTTTTATCTCAGATCTTATTTTTTTATAATATTTTTCAAGGAATTCGGAAATAAGCATAGAAGATATTTTTTTATCAATTTTTTCTTTAAAAAATGGTACAAAAGTATTTGGGAAAAATTCATTCATCATAACATTTCCATTTTCTCCATCCGATGCTGGAACAACTAAGGCGGGTGCTTTGCCTTTAAATATCTCCGCTGCCTTTATACATCTTTCATAAACTCCATTGGCATCACAGCCAGCCTGTTGGTCAAGAAAATCATATCTTACCTTAAAAATAACCTTAATTTTTTGATTTTTTGCCTTAAGAATGTGGGGTCTTGATGTTATTTTAATTCTTTCTTCATAAGAAAGTTTTTTTTCTCCTTCCAAAGCTTCCGTTGGTAAAATTAACCATTCATAACCATTTTCTTTAAGTAACTTTATTAACAAAGCTAAATCCTCTTCCTTCCCCGGAGTGCCCATTTCTGGCAACCAAAAACCTTTAATTCTTTCTAAAATTTTTTTACCAAAGAGTTTTTTGAAAGAGTTTCTCCATTCTTCAATTTGATAATCCCAATCTTCTCTTGGTGTTACAGGAAAATAACAATGTGAATATGAAGAACCCGCAAATTCAATAGAATCAGGATATTTGTTTAAAACCCTTTTCCACAGGCCCATGACATCTCCTAATTTTTCTCCTTCAATAGAAATTTCCTTAAACCACTTTTCTTTAGATAATTTATTTAAGCTTTCAAGTAAAATGGCAGAAAAATCCACAATTATTTTTGGGTTATAACCTTCCTTTCTTAAGTTTAAAACATATTTTGCTGGGTTTTTATAAGCCCTCGCCATTAATTTTGCATTATAACTTTGATTAGAATCTTGAGAAAGCAACATTTTTCTAAGATTTCCAATTAATTCTTCTTTTCTCTTTATTTTCCACCAAATTAATGGTTGATGGAAATGCAACCAAGGAACATAAACCGCTTTAAGACCCATTTTATCAAATATATATTTGTTTCAAAGAAATAAAAATAAATAATGATGAATAAAGTGAATCAATTAATTGAAACAAGTAAAGAAGTGATTT
>CAZFVX010000038.1:0-7661 GCA_964522675.1 uncultured archaeon | reverse complement strand
TTGGGCATCTCATATTTAATCATTTTATCTTTAGGTTTTTATAAATATAACTAACCTCTTAAATCTTTAAAATAAAATTAAAAATATGGTTTCTACTGCAAGACTTTGTGTGATTTGCAAGGGAAAGGGATTATGTGGAAATAAAAGGTGTCCATTGATAACTAGAATTCAAATTAAGCCAAAAATTGAAAAAAGCGTTTCCATAGAATTTTTTGGCCCTTCAATTTCGGTTTTTGTTGGTAGGGTTGGATATCCAAATATAAATATTGGTCCTTTGGGGGCAATAGAATTTAAAAGGGATTTAGATAATCCCAATTCTTGGTTTGGAAAAGATTATTCAGAAATTATTGAATTGAGATCTTATACTCTTAGATCAAAATATATACAAAACGTTTATTCAAAATCAATTTTTATTGAAAAAATTCAAGAACTTGCATTATCAAGTAAACCAGTGGATATAGAAATGTATTTTAAAAGAAAACCAGTTATGAAATTAAGCTTTTCAGATATCATCCAACCAATGGGGCCTTCTGCAACACTTAAAAAATTAAGAATCACTGAAAACCCAAAAATACAAAATAAAGTAGAAAAAATTATAAATGATGAAATTAAAACAAGCGAGGCATGTTTTTTACTATATAAAAAAGGAGAAGATGTGTATAAAATAACAACTATTTTATCTTCTGGCGTTTTAGGTTTAAAAGAAAACAAAAAACTCGTCCCAACGAGATGGAGCATAACATGTATAGATGATATAATTGCAAAAAATTTAATAGAAAAAATAAAAGAATATCCCTCCATAAACCAATATTTAGTTTATTCGAGCGAATACCTTTTTAATCATTTTGAAATTTTATTAATACCAGGAAAATGGGAATATGAAAACTTTGAAGCGTGGGCTCCAGGTTCTTTTTGGAGTAAGAATTTAAAGAAACCAATGATAGTAGAGGAATACGAATCTTTTAAAGGGAGAACGAGTTATGCAGATAAAGAAGGCGGAGGCTATTATGCTGCAAGGTTAGGTGTTGTTGAAGGGTTAAATAAAATTAAAAAACAAGCAAAAGTTGTTGTTTTCAGAGAAGTTTATGAAGGTTATACAATTCCATTGGGTGTTTGGGTTGTTAGGGAAACGGTAAGAAATGCGTTTAAAAATAAACCAAAAAGATTTGAGGATTTAAAAAGCGCATTAAATTATGTTAATTTAAAATTAAAACTTCCTTTAAAGGAATATATCAAAAAAAGTAAAATTTTACAACAGAAAAGATTAATAGATTTTATAAAATTAAACAAATAAAATTATATGCTTGGTTGGATTTTGTTTTTAATTGGAAGTGTAGGTTTTGGTTTAGCAAGTTATTTAGATTTAAAAACAACGGAGTTTCCTGATTGGCTTCCTTATTCTTTAATTATTTTGGCCTTATTAACTAGGGGAATTTTTTCAATAATTTTAAATGATGTTTGGATATTTTTAAATTCGGTTTTAATCGGTTCTTTGTTTTTAGGGTTTGGTTTACTTTTATATTTTACAAAACAATGGGGAGACGGCGACGCTTGGTTATTGGGATGTTTGGGATTTTTATTTCCCGATTCTGCTGATTTTCAAATAAGTGGTTTGTTTCCATTTCCAGTTGTTTTATTTATAAATTTTTTCTTTGTATCGTTTTTTTACTTGGTTATTTACTCACTTTTCTTGGGAATTAAAAACCCAAAGGTGAAAAACCTTTTCTTTAACTCAATAAAAGAAAATATAAAACTCATATCAATGGCAATTATTTTTATTTTAATTATTTTTTCAGGTTTAATTCTTTATTTTAATTATTATTTTGTTCCATTTCAGTCAAATTTTTATCTTATTCTATGCTTTTTGATTTTTGTGATATTCTTTTTTTATTATGCGAAAATAATTGAGGAATATTTATTTAAAAAGGAAATCAGCGTGAATGATTTAAAAGAAGGCGATGTTTTATTTGAAGATAAATGGAAAGGTCTAAAAAAAGAGGATATTGAAAAATTAAAGAAAAGAGGAGGAAAGGTTTATATAAAAGAGGGTGTTAGATTTGCATTAGTTTTTTTAATAACATTATGGATAACGGTTTTTTACGGTAATCTCGCATTAGTTTTTTTAATTTAAGATTTTTTATCTATTCTGTTAATTTCTCAACTTCTTTTTTACCTTCTTCCAATTCTTTTTCTTGTTCTTTATCTAATTTTAATAAAAGAGTTTGAAATTCCCCAAGATGTGTTTTTTCTTCTTTTGCTATGTCTAAAAGGATTTTTTTGATGTTTTCGTTTTCAGTCATGGTAGCTAACTGTTCGTAAAGACTTACAGCATCTAATTCTGCTATCATCCCAACTCTTAATATTTCTTTATCTAAATTCTCTTTTTTCACTTTTCCAAGGTTTATAGGCAGTTGTGATAACATATTTTCTACCTCCGTTTAAAGTTTTAAAATTAATAATCTTTATATTTCTTAATAATTAAAAGGTTAGTTTATGGAACCACATATCATTCAATTACCAAGAATAGTTTTAATTGGTAAAGGGGCCGTAGAAAAAATATCCGATGTATGTGAAAAATTAAATTTAATTAAAAATCCATTAATATTGGTAGATTTAAATACGAAAAAGATAGTGGGTGATAGAATTAAGGATTTATTATTTGATTTTAATCCCAAATTAGAGATTGTTAGCGAGGCTTCTCCCGAAGAAGTTAAAAAATTAGAATTAATTGAAAATGTGAATTTTGTTCTTGGGGTGGGCGGTGGAAAGGTTATAGACGTGGGAAAACTTTTAGCTTTTAGAAAAGGAGTACCATTTATTTCTGTTCCCACGGCTCCCTCACACGATGGAATAGTTTCAAGCAAAGTCTCATTAAAAAGTAAAGGTAAATTATATTCTTTTAAGGTAGAAACTCCAACTGCAATTATTGCCGATATTGAAATTTTAATAAACGCTCCTTACAAATTAATTGCTTCTGGCTGTGGTGATGTTATTGCAAAATACACTTCTGTTTATGATTGGAAACTCGCAAAAGAAAAGGGAGAATATTATTCTGAATATGCGGCTGAATTAGCTTTGCTCTCCGCTAAAATAGTTTCTAAATCAGCAAAGTTAATAAGAAATAAAAAAGAAAGAGGTATAAGAAATCTTGTACAAGCATTAATTTCCTCTGGAATCTCCATGTCTCTTGCTGGCTCTTCAAGACCCGCTTCTGGAAGTGAACACATGTTTTCTCACGCCTTAGATTCTTTGGGGTCAAATGCATTGCATGGGGAGCAATGCGGAGTTGGAACGATATTAATGAGTTATTTACAAGGCCAAAATTGGGAAAAAATAAGAAATTTATTAAAATTAGTTGGGGCACCTACAAATGCAAAGGAATTAAATGTTTCAAACAAAATGATAATTGAAGCTTTATTAAAAGCAAAAGACGTAAGAAAAAGATATACAATTTTAAATATTAATCCTTTAAATAAAGAAAAAGCCATAAAAATAAGTAAAGAAACAAAAGTGATCGAATGAATGTTCTAAATTACATAAAAGAAAAAAGAAAAAAAGGACCTTTACATTTCACTTTAATTGACCCCGATAAACAATCGGTAGAAAGGGCAGTAGAAATAGCTAAATTAGCAAGAGATTCTGGCTCAGATGCTATTATAATTGGTGGTTCACAGCCAACAACTACAATTTACCTCAATGAAACAATAAGAGCAATTAAAAAAGAGGTAGATTTACCAATAATATTGTTTCCTTATTCGCATGCGATGATATCACCAGAGGCGGATGCTATATTTTTTATGAGTTTATTAAATTCAAGAACACCCCAATATTTAATAGAAGAACAAATTAGGGGTTCCATTTTAGTTAAATCGTATAATTTACAACCATTATCTATGGGTTATATTATTGTTGAGTCTGGTTCTACAACATCGGCGGAATGGGGTGGAGATGCAAAATCAATCCCGAGGGAAAGGCCAGATTTTATAACTGGATATGCTTTGGCGGCAAAATTCTTTGGTATGAAATTTATTTATTTAGAAGCAGGGTCTGGTGCAAAGTTTTCTGTTCCTAATGAGATGATAACTTTGGTTAAAAAAGCAATAAGGGATGAATTTGGAAATCATGAGATGTTTATAATAGTTGGTGGAGGAATTAAAGACGAAAAAATCGCATTAGAAAAAATAAATGCTGGAGCAGATATAATTGTCACGGGAACAATTGCTGAAGATGACACTAAAAAACTTAAAGAAATAGTAAAATCAATTAAAAATAAAGGTTAATTATTTCTTTTTCTTTCTTATCTTGATTTTTCTTTCTTCTTCCTCTGGTTCTTGTTTTTCTTCTTGTTCTTCTTGCTCTTCTTCTTCCTTTTCTAATTCTCTGAATTCCCTTTCCATTTTAAGCTCATCCGCTTCGAGCCAAACTATGAATAAGCCCAATAGGATTAAAAATGGCGGTATTGCTCCCGTGACTAATATCATGAAGTTCCCTAACCAATCAATTGTCGGTACTGTTACTATTCCTCCGAGCAAAGGGTTAATTATTGGAACTACCGAATCAACGAATAACCCAAGACCAATTGCCAATAAAATAAAACCAATTAAAATTTTTATTGCTGGGTGCATTAAAATCCTCCTAAATTTTATATAATTTTATATTATAGTAAACTTTTTATTTTTTAAAGTTTGGAATAATTTATTTAAATGTTTTTATTAGAAAGATAATATTTAAATTATTGGTGTTTGCTATGTACAAATATTTAAGAGAGTTGTGGAAGAAACCTAAAGAAAGATTGGGTGAAATTTGGAAGAAAAGATTAATCGAATTCAGAAAAGAACCTGTAATAGTTAAACTTGAAAAACCAACAAGATTGGATAGGGCAAGAGAATTAGGTTATAAAGCAAAACAAGGGTTTGTAGTTGTTAGGGTTAGGATTAAAAAGGGAAAGAGAAAAAGACCAAAACCTAAGGGTGGAAGAAAACCAAGTAAATCGGGAATGTTTTTTACTCCAGGAAAATCAAAACAATGGATTGCCGAAGAAAGGGTTGCAAAAAAATTCCCAAATTTAGAGGTTTTAAATTCTTATTATGTTGGCGAAGATGGGCAAAATCTTTGGTACGAAGTAATATTAGTTGATAAAAATCATCCCCAAATAAAAAATGATCCAGATATTAATTGGATTTGTGAAAAACAACACACGAGAAGAGTTTTTAGAGGTTTAACTTCTGCTGGAAAAAAGTCAAGGGGATTAAGAAAAAAAGGCAAAGGAACAGAAAAAATAAGACCTTCTTTAAGAGCCCATAAAAGAAAAGGGAAATAATTATTTCCATAGTTCGCATGTTTTACATATTTTATGTGAAGTTGGCTCTCCACATTTTTCACATTTAAATATTTTTTCTCCCTTAATAGATTTTTTTATATAAGGTAAAATCTTGTTAAATGTTTCAAAAATTGAGAACTTTACCCCCGGATGATTTTCTTCTAAATTGTTTAAAAAGTCCCTAATTTCAAACCTCATACCACTTGCATAAGGGCATTCTGCCATGTAAAAATCTAAATTTTTAACTATTGCGTATAGAGCGGATTCTCTTTCCGGAATTTCTCTTAAAGGTTTTATTCTTGGTATAAACAAAGACTTATCTTTTATTATTGGTTTTGTGTCCATTCTTATTAATCTAAGTAAATCCCCTTTTATATAATCAAGAAAAATACCTTGAATCTCATCATCTAAATTATGTCCAAAACAAATTTTATTTGCACCTAATTCTTTTGCTTTTTTATTTAGAATCCATCTCCTCCCAACCCCACAATAAGTACAAACACCTTCTTTTAATTTTTTCTCTTTAACCAATTGGTCTAAATCTTTTCCAAATTCTTTTTTAAAAGAAAAAACATAATGGGGAATATTTAATTTTTTACAAAGCTGTTTAGCCTTTTTTAAACTTTCATCCCTATATCCTTTTATTCCTTCATCAATTGAAATTGCAAAAAACTTTAAATCCTTTCTGTTTTTAAAAATTTTTTTCATTAAATACAAAACCAGAGATGAATCCTTTCCTCCAGAAAGAGCAAAAGCAATTTTATCTTTTGGTTTTATTAATTTATATTTTCTAATTGTTCTTTTAACTTTTCTTTCTATACTTCTGCAAAAACAAGATTTACATAAATATGTACCTTCATACTTTCTATAGAAAATAGCTTTTTTTCCACATTTGCATTTCATAAAAAGAATTTAAATTTAAATTTAATAATTTATCCACCAGAAACAACCCTTAAAATCTCAATTTTATCATTATTTTTTAATTTTTCTGTGTCTGGGATTATTTCCCTTCCCCTTTTAATAATAACCGATTCTGAATTTACTTTAATTTTTTTTAACAAATCTAAAACATTAGAATTATTTTTAACATTTACTTCTTTTTCTTTACCAAGGAAAACAATTTTAACTTTCATATTTTATAAATTATTTTAAAATATAAATTATATTGCTGGAGTGGCCGAGTCCGGTTAAGGCGCTCGCCTCGAGAGCGAGTGGGTGATAAAAATGATGCGGTTTAACTGCATCTTGTCATGACCCGCGCAGGTTCAAATCCTGCCTCCAGCGCTCTATGAAAATTATAAATCTTTAAAATTTAGGGCCTGTAGTCTAACGGTAGGACATTGCCCTCACGCGGCAAAGAACCCGGTTCAATTCCGGGCAGGCCCATTTAAAAATAAATATTAAAATAAAAAATAATCATACATTATAATGGGTCGGTGGTCTAGTTGGTTAGGACGCTGCCCTTACGAGGCAGAGGTCCCCGGTTCAAATACCTAAGCCTTTTAAAGCTTCCGCTTTTGCAAAAGGCTAAGGTTTATCCAAAACCACCTGCAAAAGAAAATCCGGGCCGACCCAAAATTTAATAATTAAAAAACAAAATGATTTTATGAGATCATTTGAAAAACTTTTTAAATATAAACCAAATTTCTTCTATTTTATAAGTTCTCTATTAATGTTTTCACTAACTTTAATAATTTATTTTAAATATTATGATATACTTATTCCCGGACTTCCAAATGGGAGTTATAGAATTGCAATTGGAACATTATTTTTACTTCCTTCGTTTTTACTGGCAGGAGGACAAATAGCTTTTGGCGGGTTTTTTCTTCATATGATGACAACTGCTATAAAAGGCGAAGGAGATCTTTTAAAAGCAATATTTATCACTTCTTGTATAACTTTATTTTTTTCTATAACATATGTTATTTTTCCTCTTTTTGGTCCATTTTATTATATAGTATTTGTTACGGGGGGTCCGTGGTATGCTCTATATATAGAACTTCTCTGGACAGGAATAATATTTATTTTTGGTTCATTTATGATAAGAAAATTATATAATATCGAGTATAAAATAAGTTTGTTATTTACAATATGTATTTATGTTTTTATTACTGTGGCTGCTTCTTAAAATAATATAAATTATTACTTTTATAACAAATTATATGGGCCGGTAGATCAGTCTGGAAGATCGCCACCTTGGCAAATATTCCAAATTGGTGGAGGCCTCGGGTTCAAAAACCTTTTAAAAGCTTACACAAAAATTGGGAGTAAAAATAGGAAATTGGAAATCCCGACCGGTCCAAATTTTTATAAACCTTAAAAATTAATTTTTAAATTAGAT
>CAZFVX010000037.1:0-7746 GCA_964522675.1 uncultured archaeon | reverse complement strand
AAAATTACCTTATTTGCCAAAAAAATAAGAAAAGGAAAATTATTGAAATTGCAATTATTAAATAAAGCATCGTTTTACTTGTTGCAAAACCAAAAGGTATGGGTCCTATAAAACCACCAAAACCAATTTCAGTTTTACCTTCCTTAACCCCCAAAAGAGAACCTAAAAACACTAAGAAAAAACCAATAAAAATTAAAACCAAACCGATTAGGATTATGTTTTGTTCCATAAATAAAATTTTGAGAAATATTATAAAAATTTATCTCCCGAATCTTCTTTCTCTTTCTCCAAATTCCTTTATCACATTAAAGAAATCTTCTTTAGTTAGTTCTGGCCAAAAACAATCTAAAAATTTAAATTCAGAATAAGCGGATTGAAAAATTAAAAAATTAGAAATTCTTTTTTCTCCACCAGTTCTTATTATTAAATCGGGGTCAGGTAAACCATTTGTATACAAACTTTTCCTAAAAACCTCTTCATTTATTAAATCCGGTTTAATTTTGCCCATTTTTATTTCAAAACCAATTTTTTTACATGCCTCTATAATTTCTTGTTTTCCTCCATAAGCAATTGCTAAGTTTAAGAGAAATTTTGAATATTTTTTTGTCATTTCTTTAACTTTCTCGATCCCCTCTTGCAAATCTTTTGGGAGTAATTCAAGTTTACCAAAAAACTGAATTTTAACTTCATTTTCATGAATATAATGAACTTTGTTTTCAAGTATTTCTTTTAATTCTTTCCTTGCTATATTAAATAAAAAATTTAATTCTCTTTTAGGCCTTTTAGCGAGATTTTCGAGGGATAAAGTATAAATTGTAATAATTTTAATCCCCAATTCTTTGCACCAATTTAAAACTTCCTCGAACTTCTTAACTCCCCATTCGTGTCCTTTCCAAGGTCTTTGCATTAATTTCTTTGCAAACCTTCTATTTCCATCGGGAATTATTCCTACATGTGTTGGTATAATCAAATGAATCACCCATAAGTATTAAATGTAATATTAATTTAAATTTATTTTTTAAAATTTAAATAGATGTTTAAAAAATACGGATTTCTTGGAGCTTTAATGATCATTTTAGTTCAAATAAACTTCTTTATTAATTTTTGGTTTTTAACTGCTTATTATTTTCCAATAATTTGGCTTGGGTATATATTAGTTATCGATGCTTTGGTTTACAAAATAAATAATAAATCCTTGATAAATAACAAACCCAAACTCTTTATATCTTTATTTATCCTTTCTGTCTTTGTTTGGTGGATTTTTGAGTTTTTAAACATATTTTTACAAAATTGGGTTTATGTAAACATTCCAGAGCCAAAATGGTTAAATTTCTCAATAGCATTTTCCACTGTAATTCCAGCGGTATTTGAAACTTTTGAATTAATTAAATCGGTTCACATATTTGATGATTTTAAAATCAGTAAGAGATATAAAATTACTAAAAATTTTTTATATTTAGTAATAGGATTTGGTCTTTTTTCTTTGATTGAAATAGTTTTAGTTCCAAAGTATTTTTTTCCATTTACATGGTTGGCATTTTTCTTTTTATTAGACCCCTTTAATTATTTACATAATAAACCAAGTATAATAAAAAACTTTACAGAGAGAAAGTTAAAAATTCCCCTTTCACTTTTCTTGGCGGGAATGGTTTGTGGATTTTTTTGGGAATTCTGGAATTATTTTGCAGTTCCGGGTTGGAGATATAATATACCTTTTTTTGATTTTTTAAGGATTTTTGAAATGCCAATTTTAGGTTATTTTGGTTACGGTTTTTTTGCTTGGGAGTTATATTCAATTTATTATTTCATAGCAAGCTTATTTTATTCTAAACCTCCAAAAATTTAAATTATTTGATGCAAAATATTAAAAGGTGCTTGTATGAAATTTGAATTACACTGTCACTCTATGTATTCTAAACAAGGAAAAATCCCCTGGGAAGGCTTTGGAAGACCTAAAGAAATTATAAGAACAGCAAAAAAAATTGGTTTAAACGGAATTGCATTAACAGATCATTCTACAATAAGAGGTTGGTCTGAGGCAAAAAAAGAAGCAAAAAAACAAGAAATAATTTTCATTCCGGGAGTTGAGATAAAATCAAAATCTGGACATTTAATTGCTTTGGGAATTTCTGAATATATAAAAGATAATTTAAGTGTAGAAGAAACAGTGGAATTAATTCATGAACAAGGCGGTTTATGCGTTTCTCCACATCCATTTGATATTAGGGGTGATGGAATAAGAAATGAGATAAGGAAAGTTGATGCCGTTGAAGTTTTTAATTCACTAAATTTAGATGGATTAAGCAATAGAATTGCTAATAAAAAAAGCGATGAACTAAAAAAACCTAAGGTTGTTGGTTCTGATGCACACGATTTAAATATGATAGGGACAAGCATAAATTTTATTAATGCTTATGATTTAGATTCCTTATTAAAAGAAATAAAAAAAGGCAATGTTCAATTTAAAAAGGAATATACCCCCATTAATATTATAATAGAATGGACGAAAAAAAGACTTATTTATTCTTATAAAGATGTTTTAAATTATATTGATTTAAACTATTCTTTCCCAAAAGCGTGGTTAGCAAAAAATCTTCTTAACAGATTTATTAATTCCGAAAGCAGTTTTTGGGAATATTTTGCAAAATTCGGTTTGAATTTATCGAGAATTTATAGTTTTTTTAGAATAGGATATTTGTATGTATAAAAATTTTTAATATTTTTAAAATTAAATTACTTTTTTAATAAGAAAATAAACCTAATTACTAAAATTACTATTATTGCCAATGATATTAAAACCACAGTTACGATTTTCCATAAAGGCCTTTCTTCTCCCGTGATTAACCCGGTGGGTGGTGTGATATTTAAAGTAACGTTTTGGCTTGGTAATTCACCAGTTTCAGATAAAACATTACAATTTATATTTAATTTTGAACTTGAATAGTCTGATTTTGCATTAACTGTTATTTTATAATTTCCCAAAGATGTTCCAAAAGGCGGAGAAACGTATAAATAAACTTCTTTTTCTTCTTTAGGTCCCAATTTAACTTCATTTGGGCTTAAATAAACCCAATTTGGGCCTTTAACCGAAAGTTTATATTTATCTGGGTTTTCTCCTAAATTCTTTACCTTAATTGGTATAACAGCGGCTTCTAAAATTTTAACATATTTTTCTGTTTCTTCTGTCTCTAAACCCACGAGATAACATTCTTCCCTTTCCTTAACTTCTAAATTCGCATATCCTTCAACAGAAACATGGTCTGATTCTGCCGTTGCCGTTACCGTATGATTACCAGGTTCAGCGTCACATTCTGCTTGAATAGATAATTCAAAATCCTTAGATTCACCGGGGTTTAAACTAACTTGCTCTATAAATTCTCCAAACTTAAATGTATAGTTATCGGGAAACTTTCCAGTATTTTCCAATGTTGCCGTATAATTAACGGAAAAGCAAGGACATACTTTTTGTGTTTCAGGTGTTATACTAATTTTAGCGGAGTAACAATTTTCAATTGATATTTTCACTTCTTGCTGATCAAACACAACGCCATCAGAGGCTTTAACATTTAAAGTGATATTACCCATTAAATCTGTTGTAACAAGTTCTAAACCAACCGTGTTTGTTTCCCCCGGGCTTAAAATGATTCGATCTCGCTCTAAAGAGCCAAGAGAAGAGGTTAAGTCAAATGTGCTTTCAATTGTTCCAATATTTTTTATAATCACATCATATCTTACTATTTCTCCCTTACAAACTGTTCTTTCTAAAGGAAAAACAATTACCGCAACCCCTCTACATTCAATGGAATTTACAAAACCTTGAACATTTTTTTCTAATTCCGGTAAATTTGAGGAACTTACGCTTAAATTAAAACTCATCCTTCCTTTTTGCTCTGGTTTAACTTCAATATTAACTTCTTTTTCCTCATTTGGCCCTAAAGAAACCGTTTCGGTCTCTAAATAAACCCAGGAAGGTCCTTTTATTTCATAAGAATCTTCCTTTGAGCCAGTATTTTTTATTTTTAATGTGTAATTTATTGATTTTCCCAGGCAAACATTGTTTTCTAATGGTTGAAGAGTTAATTCAAAATTATAACAATCCTTAACTTCTAAACTTAAGACTTTTTCATTTTCTGCCCAAGAGTCTTTTGATTTTATTTTAACTAAAATACTTTTGCTTTCAACAACCGATGAAACGGTTAAGGTTAAAGTTCTTTCTTCATTGGGTTCTAAAGTTAAGGAACTTTCTGATAAGGAAGCATAAGTTACATTTGTAAACAAATCAAACGTTTCAGTTTCTTTCCCCAAGTTTATAACTGTTACATTATAAGTTTTTGTTTCTCCTCTACAAACCTCATCCTTTTCTTTTTCTAATTCCAAATCAACATAATGGGTATTTACTATAGGGATTTTTAATGTCTCCGTATCTAAAACCTGATCCTGAAGGCTTTTTACCTTAACCTTAATGGGAACTTCTGTTCCCGTGGGTAAATTACATAAAGAAGAACTTACAAAAAATGTTGTTATTTCTTTCGTTTCACCCGCTTCTAATGTAATTTCCGGTTCAATAAGGCCGGACCAACCCCGAGGCAAATCTAAAACTAAATTATATGTTTGCGTTGTTTCTCCCGTGTTTGTTACTTGAATTAAAACCTCATTTGATGTTAAAGTGTCTACACAAGGAGAAAAAGTTAAATCGGGAACTTTAAAATCTAAATATAAATTTGCACTTTGAGCAAACACTAAATTAGGCAAAATCAACATCGCTGCAAAGACAAATAAAAAAACTTTTTTCATAAAAAATAAATAGAATAAAATTTTATAAACTTAAAGTAGTTACATACCGAAAACTTTTTAAATCTTTCGGTCACAAAATTTTCAGGTGGAAATATGTATACAAAACAAATACTTGAAGATGAGTTATCTGATATAATTAAAAAATATGGATTAACCGAAAGGCAAATAAAAGCTCTTAAAGAATATGCACAAACCCATGAAAAGGAACTAACTGATAAAAAAATAGAAACTTTTAATGTGTTTTATTCTCTCATGAAATACAAAGAAGAGAGATACGGATTATTAGAATTAACTTCAGATGAAATTTTAAACACACTTGGACCAGAGTTTTTAAGATTAGCACTTAATTATCCTGTTGGGATGAAGATAAAAGAAGATGTTTTAACTATTGATGAATATTTAGCAGAGAAACTTGAACAAGCAAAAGAAGAGGAAAAGAAAGAAGGATATGAAAGATTTTTTAAAAAATTAGGAATAACTTTTGAAAATTTCCACTCTAACATTTTCCCAAACCCTTTTTGATTCATTTTTAAACTTATTCATTTTTAAATAATAACTAATTTCTTGCTGCCAAAAAATTCTTTGGTAAGAAACTTTTTCCCCATTTTCATAAAAGGGAAAAATAACAAAATATCCACGATCTAATACCCTTCTTATTTCATTAATACTTCTTTCTAAATGTTCAAAATGAAGCGTGGGATAAATTTCCTTTCCGTTTAAAGAAAACTTTGCAAAGGAGGGAAAACTCACATGAATTAAATCAAAGGAACCTTCTTTAAATGGCAAGTGTTTACAATCGCATAGAACACATTCTTTCCTTTCACTCCTTTTTATTCTTTTTAAAAATTCCTTATTTATATCAGTAGAAATATAATAATTAAAATTTTTTATTTCTGGATTTGAATCTCCAGATTCCAATTCCAAAATTCTTTTCGCTTTTAAATCCGATAAAATTTCATAATATATTATTTTCTTTTCTTTTATCATGCTCTTAATACCTTAAATCCAGCGTAAATTAATGCGGGAAAACCTAATAAAACTAAAATTAACAAAATCATTTCTTGATATAAGAGTAAGAATTGAAAATAATTCCAAAAATTCCAAAAATTAAATTCTTTAATTTTACTCATAAAAACCTCTTTGGGTCCAACATACAAGTTCAAACCTTTCCTTGAAAATATCCAACCATTAGATGAAAACATGAAGTCAATTTTATAATTCCCATATTCTTTTGGATTTATATATGCTATTATTTCTTTTTTCTTTTCAAGCGTAAAACTTTTTTCTAAGTAAACCCAATCTTCGGGAACACCTAAAACTTTAATTTCAATTTTTCTCGGCCTTTCAAAATTTTCCAAGATTATTTTTACCGTTCCCGATTTGTATTTTTCTAAATTTAAAAAATTGGGAGAAACTTCTGTTTTTACATTTATTTTCGGTTTAAAAACATCAAAAGAACATTTGGAAACTTCTCCAGAAACATTGGCTTTAATATTATGAATTCCTAAACTTGGTTTATATTTGAAATAAAAATATCCACTCCTATCACTATAAACTAAGAAAAATAAATCTCCATCCCGAACGCTTACCATTGTAGAGGGAGAAGTATAACCAGAAATTTTTACCTTTTCTCCAAACTCAATCCCTTTTGGACATTTTAAAGAAATCCTATAACCCTTGCTTATAATTGAAACTTCCGTTTTATCGGGTAAAGAAAATCCTTTTAATTCTATATTAAACCTGAATTCCCCCGTTTTATTTATTTTTAACAAAAAGAATTCTTTTTTCTCTTCATTTGCTTTTAAAATTAAGGTTTTTTCTTCACTTATATTTAATTCTTCATTCCAAATTTTTAGCCTCACCGAAGTTTGATAATCCTTAAAATTTTTAACTAATACCGAAATAGCGAATTCCTTATTTACAAAGACGCTTTCGGGATAATCTACACCAGAAATTTGGTAGGGCGGTTGATAAGCAAAAGATAAAGGTAAAAATAACAAAAATCCCAATCCCAAAAAAATTAAAATTTTAAAATTCATATACTACTTTTTAATAAAAACAAATTTAAAATTATTGCTTAATTCCAACAATTTCTAAGTGCCCTCCGAATCCAACTAAACTTGGCTTATCACAAAACTTTAATTCTAAATCAAGGATTTTTCTAAAATTCTTTTTTATAATTTCATCCCTTTCTTCCCTTGAAATTAATTGAGTTAACACGGGTTTCCCAATTATTCTGACGACTTTTAATCCGCAACTTTCAAAAATTTTTTTTAATTCTTCTGGAGTGAAACCTTGAAATTCAAATTCTTCTTTAAAAATTCCTTTTTTAAGAAGTTTTGGGATTTCATTAAATTTCCCTTTAGATATCAATCTTGCTATTAAATGATATTTATTATCCACAGAAACAATTATAGGCGATTTTCTTTTAACAATCCTTGCCAATTCTTTTATTGCCTTTTTGGGACTTAAGCAATATGAAACTACATCTCCTTGAGCAAGTGCCATATCAAAATAATTAGAAGAAAAGCAATGCATATCTCTCACATCGACTTCTCTTATTTCTACTTTATTTTCTAATTTCTCTTCCTTTATTTTTCTTTCAGCGATCTTCAGCATATTTTTTGCAATGTCGGTTAAAACCACTTTGTAACCTAATTTTGCTAATTTAATTGTCCAATAACCAGTTCCACCACCAGCATCTAAAATCAAAGAATTCTTTTTAGGAAGAAATTTCTTGATATTGTTCCAAGTAATCTCAGAATAAAGTTTCCAATATGGGGTTTCATATTGTTTGTCATAATCCTTTGCTGTTTTTTCATAAAATTCTTTAACTTCGCTTAAATTTTGATTTTTCATTGTTATAAAATTAGAAATGCGATTTAAATCATTTTATCAAATACTTTTCAAACAAATCAAGCCAATCAAGCATAAGCCTCGTAATTAAAAAAT
>CAZFVX010000036.1:0-7784 GCA_964522675.1 uncultured archaeon | reverse complement strand
AAATTTAAAAGTATGAATTCTGGTTTTAGTGAGGAAATAATTAGCGATATTTCAAAAGAAAAGAGAGATGAACTCGTTGAGTTGGCAGAAAGGTGTTTAGGTTATGATTCTTTGTATGTTTGGAATGTTAATATAAACGGGATTGTGATTCAGTTAAGGACAAATAATGAAAGTTTAATTGATTTCTGGCAAGAGAATTGGTTTCCAGCAACTTTAAACCATAGTATAAAGCCACACGCAACCATTTATGCGGTCACGGGGATAGAAAGAACTGAACCAAAAATTTATTATCACAAAGAAAGCAAAACGGGGATAATTTTTAATATTGATTTTTATGAAAGATTAAGAACCTTGGCCTTGGGAATTTTAATGGATATTTCGATGGAAAAGGGAGAACTTAATTTTTTAAGAGGAGCATTAGTTGATGTGAATGGCGAAGGGATTGTTATTTTAGGTTGTACGGGAACGGGTAAATTAACTCATGCCTATCTTTTATTGGAATTGGAAAGAGCGAGAATTCACTCAAACGATTTAATGTATATAGAACATATAGGTGGGGAAAAGGGAAGGTTATCAACTCATATTTCTGAAAGAAAATTTTATTTACATAAAAACGCAACAAAAATTAATCCAAGAATAAATGAACTCTTTAAAAAATGTAAAAAAGAAGGGGATTATTTTATTTTGGATCCATGGTGGATAGGAGGAGATAAAAAGTTTTTAGATACAACGAGAATAAAAGTTGTTTTTATATTAAACCCAAAAAAAGAAAATGAAAACATAATAAAAAGGTTAAGCGAGGAAGAAGCATTAAATTTATTAACTAATTCTAAGGAACCCTTTTGTAATCCATTTTTAATTAATATCAATAAAAAACAAATTAACTTGCAAAAAGAATTCTTTAAAACTCTTTTAAACTTTGCTGCTTGTTATGAATTAAATACGGCAAAACCTTTATTTGAAGTTCAGAAAAAAATGAGAGAGATTATTTTATCAAAAGAGTATATAAAACCAATAATAAAACCCGAATTAGAACTAAAGGTTGAAAAAGAAGAGATAAAGGTTGATTTAAATTCAATATTAAAGGTTGTTAAGAATTTAAGCAACCAATCAAATGTTATGCATCTAAAACCAGAAGAAGTAAAAAGAATGGCGGAGAAATACGGAGTTAAAACTAAATTTGGAAATTATAATTTTGTTTCTTCTGTGAAGAACAGAAGTGCAGATTTAACTGTTTATATTGGAAGTGAAAAGGTCATGCAAGAGAATTTAAACCCAAAGCAAAAAGAGATTTTAAGGAATTTGCCCGAAACATTAAAAAAGGTATTTGAATATCTAAATAAAGCTCCTTTTGTTTGTATTAAAAGAACAATGGGAGATAATGATAAATTTACCCCAAAGTGTATAATGTATGTTTCTATTCATAGAAAAGAAATGATAAGACTTGCACATATGGTAAATCAAACCCTTTTTGATGAAAAAGATTCAGATGTTGTAGAATATTTAGTATATATCCCCGAGTGGCACGAGAAAGACAGGCAGATTTTAGTTTTTCCTGAAATTGGGGTTACATTTGTTTTGGGAACAGATTATTACGGAGAAGCAAAAAAAGGATTTTTAAGAATGGCCATGTTTTTTGCAAAACAAAGGGGAATGCTTGGCTTACATGCGGGGGCAAAGCTAATTAAAGCAAAGGATTACAAAACGGGAAAAATAAAAAAATATTCCATGCTTTTATTTGGTTTGTCTGGAACGGGAAAAACAACTCATTCTTGTCATGATCATGGATTAAATTTAGAAGGAGAGGGAATTGAAATTGTTCAAGATGATGTTGTGTTTTTGTGTGAAGACTGTTCAATCTTGGGAACGGAAAGGGGGTTTTATTTAAAAACTGAAGGTTTAGACCCAGAAATACAACCATTAATTTATAATGCCGTTACAAAACCCAATGCGATATTTGAGAATGTAATGGTTGATTATTTAGGAAATGTTTACTTCGGGGATGATACATTAACAGGTAATGGAAGAGGAATAATGCAAAGAGATGATTTTGGAAAATATAAAAGTGAAAGCATAAATTTACCGCCAGTTTCAGAATTGGATGGATTAATTATAATTTTTATAACAAGAAGAAATACCGTTGTACCCATAATTTCAAAATTAACTTTAGAACAAGCTGCGGCTTTTTTTATGTTGGGGGAATCGATTGAAACTTCTGCTTCTAATCCGGAAAGGGCGGGAGAATCTGTTAGAGAGGTGGGAACAAATCCTTTTATAGTTGGAGATAAAGCAGAAGAAGGGAACAGGTTTTATGAAATAATTAGTAAATATCCAGAAAAAGTTCAATGTTATTTATTAAATACGGGAGGCGTTGGAGAAATAATGGAAAGGGATGAAAATGGGAGGAAGATTATAAAACAAAGGGTTTTAAGAATCCAAATACCAGAAACTGCTGCAATAATAAGAGGGATAGTTAGGGGAAGTATAGAATGGGTGAAAGATGAGTGGTTTAATGTCTTAATTCCAAAAAAAGTTGAAGGAGTGGATATTTCTAAATTTAATTTATCAAATTTTTATAAAAGAGAGCAAATAGAAAATTTAGTTAATGAATTAAAAAAAGAAAGAATTGAATATTTTAAAAATTTTAAGGGTTTAAATCCAAAAATTGTTAATTCCCTTCAATAATTATTTTGCTTTTTCTAGTTTAAACAAATCCTTAATATACTCATTTTTAAATCTTTCAATAAAATCTCGGCAAATTTTTAAATACTCCCTTCTCGCTTTATTGTAAAAAAGGTAAGAATAAATCCACCAAAAACTTTTTAAAAGACCCGAAACCTCTGTTTTTAATTTTCCTTCAATAAACAATGTGAATTTACCTTCATCCTTTGTTTTAAATTTTTCCCCTCTTATTCTTATTTTAAAATATAAAACTGAAATAGCACTCATCCTTTTTCTAACTTCATATATTAAATAAAATGAGATTGGGTCTCCAGAAACATCCCATTCGACCCTTCTTTCAGAAGAACTTGAACCAGAAACTTGAAAAAAACTAGAAAGTTCTTTCCCAATCCTCGTTGCCGCTAAAAATGGTTTTGGACCTGAATATTCAACGCTAATTTCTCCCTTTGGTGTAAGGCAAACGTCCTCAATAACGAGTTTACTCATGACCCTCTCTCAGTTGATTTAAAAACTCTCTTAACTTTTCTTGCAAAAAAGTAACTAAATGTCTGCATTCCTCTAAATATTTTTCTCTTGTATCGCGGTAAAAAACTTTATGCCAAAAAGTTCTTAACATCTCATAAAATAATGACCTTTCCCAAACCGTTTCTTGAGGATACTCCGTTCTTAAATATGGGTCAAGTTCTATTGTTGCTTCTCCTCCCTTTTCATTTCCAGCACCCCTTAATTTTACTTCAAGTACCATGAAACTAAACTTGTCTAAATCCTTATGAAGAAAAAAGCCCACGTCAAACTTTTGTTTTTCACCAACACCCCAATTATATTTGGTTTCTTGTATATCGGAATCCTTAACTTTAAAAATTGTTTTCATTAACTCGTAAAGTTTTTTGTAAATTTTTCCTGGGTTTGGACCAACGTATTTAATTATAAGCTTTCCTGGTTCTTCTCTAAAGCAATTATCATGCAAAACTAATTTTGTTCTTGCCCAAACCATAAAAACACCTATTTAATATTTTGTGCAAGCAATTTAATATTTTTATTGATATTTGCTTATTACTTTATTTCATAATGGTCTTCTTTACTCCAAGGTGGATAGGTTATTACAAGGATTTTAAATTTGCTTTTTCCTGTATTTTTTGCTTTGTGCTTAGTTTCAGGTTTTATATAAATCAAAAAATCTTTCTCAACAAAAACTTCTTCCTCATCAAGAACGATTTTCCCTTTTCCTTCAAGAACTAAGTACCATTCATGGGTATATTTATGAAAATGTAATCTCGATTCTTCTATATCAGCAACTGCAATTCCTATTGGCAAATTATCTTCACTTCTTATTATCTCATAAATAGATTCACCGTTTCTACTAATTGGATTATTTTTATATAATTCTCTAATTAAGTTCATAATTTATTTTTATTTTGAAGTTTAATAAAAAATAAAAATTAGAGTTTGATTAAACTAAAAATTAAAGGCAACAGGGCTAAAAACCCTATTAAAAAGCAAAAAATCCAAAATTTAATTTTTTTAGCTAATTTTAAGAGTGCATGAATTGAAATTAAACCAAAAATAAATGAAAAAATTAAACCTAAAAACGAATATAAAATATTGGTCGGGAAATTATTAAGGATTTGTAAACCAATTTCTGCTATAAAAACCGTTGGAATGCTCATTAAAAAAGAAAGTTTTAAGGAATCTTCTGCTTTATAATTCCTGAAAAGGAAATAAGAAATAGTAATCCCTGACCTTGAAATTCCTGGTATAACGGAAAGTCCTTGAAATAAGCCAACGAGAATAGAATCTTTTAAATTAAGGTTTTCTTGAGTTTTTGTTTCTTTTGATTTAGAAAATTTTTGAATAATTCCCGTAAAAATTAAGGCGATTCCAATTAACGCTAAAAATAATTCTCCCGTAAAAGCAGAGAAAATTAAAAATTTATATAAAATAAAGCCAATCAAACCAGTAAAAATTGTGGAAATTAAGAGAAACGATGTGAGCTTGTTTTCCCGAGTTTTAAAATCAAGTTTATAATTTTTTAAATTTAAAAAGATGTCTTTTATTTCATTTCTAAAATAAATAGCAGCAGCAAGCAAAGTTCCCGTATGCAAGAATATTGAAAAATTTAAGGCATTTTTAATTGAATAGCCAAAAAATCCCATCATAAGCAAAACTAAATTCCCTTGGCTTGATATTGGCAACCATTCAAAAATCCCTTGAAGAATTCCAAAAACTATTGGTTCTAAAAACATAAATATAATTTAGTTAAACTAAATATTAAATATGAATTGGTTGATTAAAAAAATTCTTGGCATCGTTCTTCTTTTGGTTGGGTTTTTTCTTTTCTTTTTATTTCCCACATCAACTGATTACCAACCAGAAAGCTTTGGTTATACGGCAATTATTTTGGGTTTTGTTCTTATGGTTGTTGGGGGTTTTTTAATTTTAAGTTAAAATTATATTTTCATTTAATTAAATAATAAATATGCCAGTAACTTCTGTAGTAATCGACAAAATACAAGAAGACATAGAGAAAAGAGGATTAGCCACAAAAGGTGGTAAATGCTTTTTTTCTCACCCATGGGACCATGACACGGCAATTGAATACACATCCGCCATGGGTGGATGTTCTAATTTATACTACTCTTTAATGTTTCAATTTTCTAAATGGAAATTTTTATGGAAAAAGAAATTTGACGAATGGATGTATGTTTCACCTCAGCATGCACAATTTTATCAATTAACAGTTGAGCAGAAGCAAAAACTAGAATCTGCAATTAAATCTGGTTTAGCTTCAGCGGCACAAGCGGTTGCCGATTATGAATTAGTAAAGCACGATTTAAGAAAATACAAAGAAATTTTAGATTACTTTAAAGAAGGACAAAAGGATGAACATGTGTTAAGATCATTATTTATAGATAGAGTTGATATTCATACAGATAAAATGTCAATGTTACAAATGACTCAAAGATGGCCAACCATAATTAATGATTTCTTAAAATTAACATCTGAAGATAAAGATAAAAGTATCGATGAAATTGCAAAAAAATTAGAGATTTCAAAGGCAGAAGCACAAGTATTAAGGGTTAAAAATAAATTATTTTTAGAATGGAAAAAACTATTTTTTGATGCCGTTAAAGAAAGATATGTACAAATAAAAACAATGGTTGAAGCGAGGAAAAAATCCGTTGAAGAATATAAAAACTGGTTAAGACCATATATTACACAGTATAAAATGATGAGGGAAACAACGGAGAAAGAGCCACAAGAACTCTTAACAAATGTTTTATTAACGCCCGCTTTCGGGCAAGCTGCAGCAATGACGGGAGTAAGAATATGGGCTTGTAAAGAAATTTCTCCTTGGGAAAAATATAAAATGGAAACCTATCCAGGAGGGTTTATAGTTGACCCTTATGACGATTTAGTTAAAGAATACATACCATGGATTGAAAAAGAATATAATGTTAAACTAACAGACGAGATCGTAAATGAAGTTAAAAGTAATATGTCAGATATTGAAAAGAAAAACACTTTTTTTGTGATTTTCGATATAAAAGTTTATAGAACTATAATAAAAACCCCTCCACCAGAAGGAGGAGAATTAGAAGATATAGAATTTGATATATATGATTGGCTCGTAACTTCAAACATACTTTTACTTTTCCTTTTAGAATTAAAAGCAAAAGAAATGGCCTTTGAAAAATATTTAGATGAGATGGTAGGTGGAAAGAGTTTAGAAGAGGAATTTGAAAAAGAAGTTGAAGAGATGTTTAAAGAACCAAAAGAAGTAAAAGGAATTAAAGCAAGCATTGAAAAATTTAAAGAATTTATCAATAAAATAACTTCTAATGAAAAATTGGGAAAAATTAAAAAATCATTTAAAGCGGGACTTGAAAGGTTTGCTTCAAATTTCATAAAACTTGGTCCTTATGAAAGAGACCCTTATGAGAGGATTACGAAATATTATTCAAAACAAGCAGCATCACATCAAGGACTAATTACTGGATTTTTAAAGGCAAAAATGGGGGTTGGTTGAATGGGTTATGTAGTTGGTGTTTCAACAGGATTTTTTGGTGTTTTACCACAAGAAAAAAAGATGGAAGTTTTAGGTATTGGAAAAAAAGCATTTGTAGGGGCTTTAAAAGGAGTAAATTTTACACAAATTGATATAGAATCAATAACAGAATTTAAAGAACCAGATTTAAAAGAAAAAATTGAAAGATTTAAAAAACTTGGAATTTCTTTTGGTTTTCATGGGCAAACTACAGCAATGGGTGGTGCTGCTTATGCATTAAAATTAGATTCTGCAATAAGAGATGATTATATAAGATCACATGATAGAATGATTTTAGCTTTTGAGGAATCCGGTAAACTTGGAGCAAAATATTATTTATATCATTCTTCTGAGTCAGAACCATTTATTATGTTAGGGTCTGTGTTTCAATCAACTTTATTAGTGGATATCTGGGGTAGACCGTTTCATGAATTTATAGAAGAAGAAATAGAAAAACCAAGGCCAGAACTATTAGATTGGATAATAAAGCAAGATTTTTTTTATGAAAATGTTAGAGGAATAAGATATGGTAGTTTTGAAGACGCTGTTATAGATATTAAATCTAAAATAGCAGAATTGAAAGAAAAGGAATTTAAGGAAAAAATTATAAAAGAACTAAATATAGATTTAACTACGCCCGAAGGTCAGAAGCAATTAAATGAAGAGTTAGCAAAAAGAAATGAAGAATGGGAAAAATATCTTGATGAAGAAGCAAGAAAAGGAGCAAAAGAACTTCTTATTAAACTACTAAAAAATATTAGTAAAGTTAATGATACAAGTTACGGAATTGAAAGGTTAGCTTATTATATAACTGCTTATTGGATGGAAAAAACTGGAGATCCTTTATGGAATAAAATTGTTAATAGTAATTTAAAATATTATTCCAAAGATGCAGGAAAAACTGAAAAAGAATATTTAAAGGATAAATTAATAAAAAAAGTTTCAATGGAAGACCCTAATTTTAGATATAATAATCATTTATGGGTTCCTGCTGTTGCCGCTAAATATATTTGGGGTCATTTTCATCCAAAATTAGAAAGATTTAAAGACCCAAAGA
>CAZFVX010000035.1:0-8042 GCA_964522675.1 uncultured archaeon | reverse complement strand
TAAAATTATACTAGAAAATATACTTTCCACTATATCGACAATTTTCAAATCGCACCAAAAAGTATTTAAACTTGGAATACAAATTATAATTTGGATAGGATGAAATTAGAAAATAATAATATTAAAATGCATGTTGACTGGTTTTCTGTATGCTTATTTATTAGACCATCCTATCTATCATCCCAAAAAACAATCGGCTCAACACAATAATTTTGGGATGATTCCATTCTAATTATAATGGATGACCAAATGGTTGGGGTTCTCGGGTTCTGAATTTGGCTTCAAACCATTTTAATCTTTAGGAACAAAGCCCCCAGAGCTGTTCTGTGATTAAATATTTGGTTCCCTTAAAGATTAACGGTAAGCCAGATTCAGAAACTCAAATACTCATATTGATATGTGAGGGTGGTGATGAGGCAAAGCCCACGGAGCTGTTCCGAAAAATTTTTGGCCTCCTAAATCCCACCCTCGCTTTTACTTTATATAGACAATAAGTAGATAATTGGATAAATAGATTTAAATATTTTTCTATATTTTGAAATATAAGATAAAATGAGCGAATGGAAAAAAGAATCTATTCGTACACATAACGGAAATATTTCTATAAAGGTAAAGGAAAAAGGAAAAATTTTAAAAAAATATTTGATTAAAACAAGTAATTCAGAAAAACTTACGAGGCATCTCCAAAGATTGAATATAAGGTTTAAAAAACAAGGTGAAGTTTTTGAATTAAATGAGGATTATAAAAAATTAATAAAAGATTCTGAAGAAAGAAGAGAAGAGCTTAAATTCAGATCAAAAAAATTAAAATCTAATATTAAAACCAAGGAAAAAACTAATTCTTATCCATATTTAACCAAGGGAGTTATGATAAGAATTCCTAAAAGCGAACTTAGAATCACCCCCATCAATTCTCAAGAATTTAAATATTCAAATAACTTGCAAAAACATATCGAACAAAATTTGGATATTTTGTTAAGAAAAAGAAATAAATTAAAACAAAACGTTTCAAAGCTTATGAAAAATATTTCCAATTATTTAGGCAATTACATCTTAAATTATATTAAAAACAATAGAACTGATAATTTAGAAATAACAATCCGAAAAATTACTCATACATCTAAATATTATTTAGGTTCAAAATTTAAAACACAAATTAAGGCAATTTTAAATTATTATAAACCCCTTATAAAAGATGAATATATAGATCGTTTTGTAAAAATAAGAGATAATATCTTAATACTTTCTTATGAAGCCGTGGAAATACTTTATTTAGGATTAATAGATTTATTAGAAAAAGATTTAGAAACTTTTAATAGAATATCTTATTTAGAAGAAAAAGGATTATTTAATAATAATTCAGTTTCTAAACTTTTTAATTTTTTAAATACGCAAAACCAAAAACTTACTGATTATTGTAAAAATTAAATAGAATCATAGTCTAAAAGAGTTATAACCTTTGGTTTTAAATCTTTAAGTCTTTTTTCTAGTCCAACTAAATGATACAAACCAACAATAGCAACCAATCTGCTATTTCCATCGTATAATTCTCTTATTCTTGCTGCCATTGCTTCATTTCTACGAGGATTATAAATTTGTTTTAATGCTTGAATTGCCTGAGGTGTCATATCTTCTATTTCTTCAAATGTTAAATCTTCAGTTTCAAACAATTCTCCCATTTCTTTATAATCTTGATAAAGTTGTTGAATACTTTTTATTAAATATTCTTTTTTGTATTTTTCAATTCCACCATCCAATAGTTTAAGCCATGTTTCAAGTTGTTTAGGATTTTCTACAACAAGTTGTTTAAATTCTATTTCTAGTGCTTCGGTACAACCTTTAATAAACTCTTGATTTAGAGGAATATCAATATATTCTAATCTTGAATCAGGATTTCTTTTTTTATAATCTCTTGAAACTCTAATCTCATAACCCATTACATTATTAAGTATACGTTCAGATTCAATAAATGTTTCTTTTTGTCTTGGAGTTAAATTTAATTTATATTTATCGATTATTGCATTAATTTCTCTTTCTATTTCCTCAGGAGACTGCTTTGATAAAAATGTTTCTCTCTCTTTATGAAACTCAAGAGCAATAATTGATGGGCGAAGTTCATTCAATATTTTCTTTAACCTTTCTTCACCATCTAAATCACAGTGTACCACTCCTACTAGATATAAATTTTGATCATTCATAATATTTAAGTAAACTCTATAATATTTAAAAACTCATATACAAAAAAGAAATTCAATAAGTTGAAACCTGTTCTTATTCATAATTAATTTAAAACTCTTTCTCTTTTAATAAAAATATGTTAAAAATAATTCAGAGGGGGGCCGAAGCAGTTCTTTATTTGGATAATTGGAATGGGAAAAAAGTTTTAGTTAAAGAAAGAATTAAAAAGGGTTACAGAATCCCCGAGTTGGATGAGAAAATAAGGAAGCAAAGGACAAAAAGAGAAGCAAAATTAATAGAAACTGCTGAGAAAATTGGCGTACCAACACCGAAAATTTTTGAAATCCAAGAATTTAAGATAATAATGGAGTGGATTGATGGGAAAAGGGTAAAGGATGTGTTAAATAATTTAACCAAAAAGAAAAGAGAAGAAGTTTGCAAAGAAATTGGGAAAGGAATTTTTAAATTACATTCTAATGGAATTATTCATGGGGATTTAACAACCTCAAATTTTTTATTAAAGGAAAATAAAATTTATTTTATTGATTTTGGCTTGGGAAAATTTTCAAGCAGAATTGAGGATCAAGCAGTTGATTTATTTTTACTTTTCGAGGCCTTAAGATCAACGCATTTTAAATTTCTAGAGGAGTGTTGGGAAAATGTTTTAAAGGGTTATAAAAAATACCCAAAATTCAAGGAAGTCCTAAAAAGAATTGAAAAAATTCAAAAAAGAGTGAGATATGCCAAATAATTAGAAAGATTAATTAAAACCTGTTAACTTATTTTTAAATATGGCTGTGTTTAAATTTGTTGGATTTCGACAGTTTTGCACAGATATAAAAAAATTACCTCCTTCTATTAAAATCATTTCTTTAATTTTCATTATTTATGGAGTTTCCTGGGGAATAATAGATCCTTATTTTCCTATTTATTTAAAGGAGAACTTAGAATTTTATTCTACAATAGGAATGGTTTGGTTATTATTCCCTTTAACAATAGTTTTTCTCTCTCCTTTAATTGGTAAGATTGCTGATTTATATGGAAAAAAGAAAATTGCTTTATTAGCATTAATTTTTTATTTATTTCTAGGACCTTTATACATGATTTCTAGATCACCAATACAATTTGCTTTTGCTAGAATTTATCACGGGATTTCCTATACATTGCTTTGGATACCTGTGATAGGATTAGTAAGAGATTTTTCAAATAAAGAAAAAGTTCTTTGTATTGGAACATTTTTTGCTTCTTATGATATTGGTGTGTTGATTGGAACTTTTGCGTTTGCATCTATTATTGTAACCATATTTCCATTATTTTATATTTTCATACCTTTAATTTTTACTTGTTTTTTAAGCTTTCTACTTCTTCTTTTTGTTCCAGAGGGAATTAAAAAGAAAAGGAAATTTAAATTTAAGGATTTGTATCTTACAGAAATAAAAGATTTTTTTAAGTATAAAGAATCAATACCTATTACATTTATTGCTTTTTCAAGAAGCTTTTCGATTGTTATTATATTTTTAATATTAACCTTGTTTTTAAAGGATGTGGGTGCTAATTATATACAAATTGCTTTATTTTATGGGATTTCAACTATTCCCTGGGCCTCACAAATATATTTTGCAGATTTAGCAGAAAGAATTGGTAAAAAGTTGTTTTTATCACTTTCACTTTTTATTTCTTTCTTATCTCTTTTGTTAATATTTTTTATTCATAACCTCCTCTTTCTTTTTACTTTAGGTATAGTTGCTTCTTTTGGAATCTCTATTGGTACACCTGTTTTAGAAGGATGGGTGACAAAACTCGGGTTAAGGAAAGAAGGCGAATTTACAGGTGTTTTAGAAATGATTTTCTGTATAGGTAATATTTTCGGTAGTTTACTTGGTGGTTTTCTTTCAGAGATATTTTACCTTAACGCACCATTTTTATTAGCATCGATTTTAATGCTTATAAGTTTATTAGTACTTAAAAAAACCAATAAGTTGTTTTAATTTTATAAAAAGAAAAATTTCATTCCATTGATTATGTACTGCACTGAAATAAAAACTATCAT
This sequence comes from uncultured archaeon, assembly GCA_964522675.1. Lineage (GTDB taxonomy): Archaea > Aenigmatarchaeota > Aenigmatarchaeia > QMZP01 > CAZFVX01 > CAZFVX01. The sequence continues at coordinate 3,814 of CAZFVX010000035.1, read as the reverse complement.
TAAGCCCATAAATCTAACTAAAGCTTTAGTTCCTAATTCTCCTAATTTTTTAATAATTTTATCAGAATTTGCTAATAATAAATAAGAAATAGATAATACGATAACAATTCCTCCAATTAAAATTAAGTTATAAGTAAGAAACGGAGAACTTTGTGAAAATAAAATTGCAGTAGTTATTGAGCCCGGACCCGCAAGAAGAGGCATTGCTAGTGGCGTGACTGAAACATCTTCTTGTTTGCTAGCGAGTTCGTGTTCACTTTCTGTAAATTTAGTTTTTGTGTTTCTTCCATAAAGCATTTCTATTCCAATAAAAAACAAAAGAATCCCTCCACCTATTTGAATGGCATAAATGCTTATTCCGAAATAAGATAATATAATCCAGCTAAAAAGAACAAAAAATATGAGCACGATACCAGCAATAATAATAGCCCTTTTAGCTATTTTTATTCTTTCTTTGTGGCTATTTGATTCTGTTAATGATAAGAATATGGGCATATTCCCAACTGGGTCTAAAATCAAAAATAACTGAAATACAAATGAGAGAAAAAAGGAAACAACATCCATATATATATAAATTGGATTTACCTGAATTTATAATTTTAATTTTTAATTTATGAATTGATTTCAAGTAACCATTTCCATAAAGGTAAACAAGTTATAGTTTTCCCGTTTATTTTTAACTTATCTTCATAATCCCAAGTAATTAAAAGTAAATTTTTACAGGTTAATTCTTTGCTTGCTCTTATTAGGTTATCTATTTCTTCTTTTTTTATTTCATCTCTGTTAGATGCATAAGTGACTTGGATTAATTGTTTAATGGACTCTTTTTCCAACAAAACAAAATCTATTTCATAATTATTATTTGAAAAATAAAAAAGATTTTTGTTTGGCTTATAACCCAACTTAAGCAATTCTTGAAAAACAAAACTTTCCATTAAAATATCAATGTCATATTTATATGTACCAAAAGTGTAAATTCCATTGTCAACTACATAAACTTTTGGTAAAGATAGTTCTATTTTTCTTATACTTCTTGAATATTTCCTTAAAAAGAAAACCATATTTACATCCTCTAAAAATTTTTGAAAGTCATATAATGTATTTTTGCTGACTTTTAATTGTAATGATTTTGCACTATTATATATCTTATTTACAGAAAACATGTTAGAATTCGAAGCAATTGCATTTTTAATAAAAAACTCTAGTGCAACTCTATTTTTAATTTCATACCTTTCTATTATATCTCTATAAATCACTAAATCTATTAGTTCTGAAATAAACTCTGATGGTTCAACTTTCTTGAGAATAATATCCGGAAAACACCCTCTTTTTATGCAGAATCTTAGTAAGTTTTTTATTTTTCCTATTTCTTCACTCCCATAAAATTTTTTCTTAAGGTTATTAATTTGTAAAATTTCTTTAAATGAAAAAGGAAATACTTTCACTACCAAGCTTCTTCCTCTCAGTTGTGTTGCTATTTCTTTACTTAAAAATTTTGATGAGGACCCCGTGAGAAAAATATAAAACCTTTTTCTTTCATAAACCTTATAAACTTCTTTTTCCCAATTAGACAAGCTTTGAATCTCATCTAAGAATAAAAATTTTGGATATTTTCCATAAATTTCTTGGTGTTTATCTATAAAATTACTTAAACTTCCTTCAATTTCTTCAAAATTTACAAATATGTATTCTTCATCCTTTAAGTTATTATTTTTTATAAAATGATAAAGTAAATATGTTTTTCCCGCCCTTCTTGGACCAATTATAGAGATTATAAAATCTTTTGTTAACTTTAATTTTATAGGTCTTTCCTTAACATCAAGGGGCTTTATATCTTCTTTTCTATCAATTAAATATCTTAATATTTTGTCCTCCATATTATTACTTAGAGGGAAATTATTTATAAATATTTCCCTTTCAGAAGGACATTTTTATCTATATAATATATTTTTATTGGTACGAAACTGAAAGATTTAAAAATATAACAAAAGATGAAAAAGTCCCTAAGAAATAAGAGAAGGAGAAGGAAAGGAGCTTAGAAATAGAGCAGAAGAATTAGCTAAAGAGTTATATACCGAACCTTAACATATTTCTAATTTTATTGTAATTGGTTTGAAAGTAAAGAAATTTATAAGTTTTCCACAAAAATTGAAAATGAAATAACGATAGATTTATAATTATTTAAATATTAAAACAAGATATAGTTATTTTATAGTTATTTGGGGGTTATTATGGCTGAGGAAGAGGCGGTTAAAGAGATTAAGGAGATTGAGAAAAAAGAAGAGGAAGAGAAGAAAAGCGAGGTTGTCTTAGGTTGGGTTCCAAAAACTAGGTTGGGAAGAGAAGTTTTAGAAGGAAAATACAAAAGTTTGGAAGAGGTTTTGGCTAAAGGAGAATTAATTCTAGAACCTGAAATAGTTGATGCTTTAATTCCCGACTTAAAAAAAGACATAATTTATATTGGAGGAACCCCAGGAAAAGGTGGTGGAATTAGAAGAACTGTTACAAGAATGACAACAAGAATGCACAGGTCTGGAAGGAGATATAAGCTTTCTGCCATGGCTATAGTGGGTAATGAAGATGGAATTGTTGGATTAGGAAAGGCAATAAGTAGTGAACATAGAGAAGCAATAGAAAAATCCTTTAAACAAGCAAAATTAAATGTTATAAGAGTAAGAAGAGGTTGCGGTTCTTGGGAATGTAATTGTGGAGAAGAACATTCAATCCCTTTTAAGACCACTGGAAAATCGGGCTCTGTTAGAGTTATATTTATGCCCGCTCCTAAAGGTGTAGGTATTGTCGCAGATGAGGAAACAAAAAAAATATTAAAATTGGCGGGAATTAAGGATATTTGGGTTAAAACTTTTGGCCAAACGGGGACAAGAATGAATTTAGCTTATGCTGTTTTTGAAGCATTAAAAAATTTAAATAGAAAAAAAGGTGCGATGTTATGACAGACTTATATGCCGTTATAAGGGTTAGGGGTTCTGTAAAAGTAAGAAAAGAAATAAAAGATACACTAATCATGTTAAGATTAAAAAGAGTAAATAATTGTATTATTGTTCCAAAGACGCCTGAATATGAAGGAATGATTAAAAAAGCAAGATTTTACATAACTTGGGGTGAAATTAACAAAGAAACCTTAGAAAAACTTGTCTTAAAAAGAGGGGAACCCAAACAAAAAATACAAGGAAAGAAAAAATTAGAAGAAAAAGAGGCTAAGGAAATTGTAGAAAAAATCCTTAAACAAAAATCCTTGAAGGGGTTAGAAATAAAACCAGTTTTTAGGCTTCACCCACCAAAAAAAGGATATAAATCAATTAAATTAACTTATCCTAAAGGTGCTTTAGGTTATAGAGGAGAAAAAATTAATGAATTGCTTGAGAGGATGATTTAAATGCAAAAAAGAAAAAGAAAAAAAATTGTGAAAATGAGAGGAAGTAAAACCTGTGGTTATGGTGCAAAAAAGAAACACAGGGGCAAGGGAAGTAAAGGAGGTAAGGGTTTAGCGGGAGCAATGGATCATAAAAGAAATAAAATTTTAAAAGAAATACCTGAACACATTGGTAAAAGGGGATTTAAATCCTTAAAACAAAGAAAAATAAAACCTAAAATTAAAGCAATTAATTTAAGAGATTTAAATAAAATTTTAGAAAAATTAAAAGAAAAAAAAGAAGAAATTAATTTAAAAGAACTCGGTTATGATAAAGTTTTGGGAAAGGGTGATTTAGAAAAACCTTTAATTATAAAAGCAAAATCTTTTTCTGCAAAAGCAAAAGAAAAAATTGAAAAAATAGGTGGGAAGGCAATAATA
>CAZFVX010000034.1:0-8432 GCA_964522675.1 uncultured archaeon | reverse complement strand
ATTATTAAAATTTAGAAGTTGAGTTTAAAAAGTTTCGTGGTTTGTTAAAGATTTAAATATAACATTGTTATATTTTTATAATGGCTCTTAAAATTGTAAATTTATCGGTAAAAACCAAAGAGAAATTAGTTTTAAAGAATATTGATTTAGAGATTGGTAATGGAGAAAAACACGTGATTTTTGGTCCTAACGGTTCTGGGAAAACTTCCTTAGCTTTAACTTTAATGGGTTTACCAGATTATAAAATTGTTAGTGGAAAAATTATTTTTGAAGGAAAGAACTTAAATGGGTTAATGATTAATGAGAGAGCCAAACTAGGAATTAGTTTAGCATTTCAAAATCCTCCCGTAATTAGAGGGGTTAAATTGGGTGAATTTTTAAAAATTTGTGGTGCTGAAGAACCAAGGGAAATATTAAAAAAATCTTATTTATCTGAAAAATTTGAAAACAGGGAATTAAATCTAGGGTTTTCGGGCGGTGAAAAGAAGAGATCGGAATTGGCTCAATTATTTGCTTTAAAACCAAAACTGATGATTTTAGATGAAATTGATTCGGGGGTTGATACAGAAAGTTTAAATTTAATAGGAAAGGAGTTGGAAGATTTTATTTCTAAAACAAATCCAATGGTTTTAATTATAACTCATTATGGGCACATTTTAAAATATATAAAACCAGAAAAGGCACATGTTTTAATTTCTGGCGAAATTGCTTGCTCGGGCGAACCAAAGGATATTTGGAGAAGAATTAAGAATTTTGGTTATAAAGGGTGTGCAGAATGCGTGAGAAAGAGATAAAAATTAATAAATTTTCAAGAAAAAGCAAATCTTGGAAACCCTTAAAAAATTTGGAATCCCTTCCAAAAGATATAAAAGAAAAATCGTTTTTAGCGGGGATTGATTTAAAAGAGGAAACCAGGTCTGGAACATATTTTCAAATAAACCATTCTGTAATTTATGAAAGAGTTCAAAAAATGTTTAAAAATAAAATCGAAGTGATGAGCACAAGGGAAGCTTTAGAAAAGTATGATTGGCTAAAAGATTATTTTTGGAAAACCATATCAAAAGATAAAGATGAATTTACAAAGCAAGCAGATAAAAATTTTGATAATGGTTATTTTTTAAGAATTTTACCAAATGCAAAAATAGAAATACCCATCCAATCCTGCTTATTCATTTCTCAAGAAAACCTTAACCAAAACGTGCACAATATTATAATAGCGGAAGAAAATTCAAAAGCTCATATAATTACTGGTTGTACAACCTCTGTTGAAAGAAGCTTGCATGTCGGCATTTCAGAATTTTACATAAAGAAAAATGCATTTTTAACTTTTACAATGATACATAATTGGGAAAAACAAACTTACGTAAGACCTAGAACTGCTGCCATAATTTATGATAACGGAGTTTTTTATTGTAATTATATAAATATAAGGCCCGTGAAATCTTTACAAATGTACCCAGTTGCTTATTGCAAAGGTGAAAACTCTTCTGCAAGGTTTTATACACTTTTATATGGAAAAGAAAAAGCATTTATGGATGTTGGCTCAAAAATTGTTTTACAAGGAAAGAATTCTAGTGGTGAGGTTACTTCAAGAGTTGTCGCCGAAGATGAATCTTATATAATTGCTAGAGGTCTTTTAGTTGGTGAAAACCCCGAATCAAAGGCGCATTTAGAATGTAGGGGTTTGTTACTTTCAAAAAAAGCAAAAATTCGCGCAATTCCAGAACTTTTAGGTCTTTCGGAGGGCTCAGAACTTTCTCATGAGGCCGCCGTTGGTAAAATTAAACCAGAAGAACTTTATTATTTAATGTCCAGAGGTTTATCGGAAGAACAAGCAATCTCATTAATTGTAAGGGGGTTTTTGGATGTCGATATCCCTGGTTTACCTAAAAAATTAAAAGAAGATATTAAAAATATAGTTGAAAAAACCAGAAAAACCATGTAATTTTTAAATATAAAATCCTAATAGTAAAAAGGAGGTGAAAAATGGGAGAATTAAAATCAATTGATCCTATGTCTTTAGCGAAAATGATGGGGATGTTTGGCGTAGTGATTGGTTTTATCTTAGGTCTTTTTCTTGCTATAGGATTTTCAGTAGTTGGTCCTTTGATGGGGAGTTTATCAGGAATGGATATTTCTATGTTTTCGGGTTTGGGAATTGGTATAATAATAGTTTTACCAGTGATTTACGGTATATTGATGTTTATTCAAGGTTTATTAATAGCAATAATTTACAATTTCTTAGCAAGTAAAATCGGTGGTGTGAAATTAGATATCGAGGGATAACTAATGAAAATTAAATGGTTTGGGCATGCAAGTTTTTTAATTAAATCTAAAGGAAAAAATATTTATTTAGACCCCTTTAAATTACCAGAAACACAAGAAAAAGCAGATTTAATTTTAATTTCTCACGACCATTTTGACCATTGTGATTTAGAAAGTGTTGAAAAAATTCAAAAGGATGAAACCTTAATTTTAACAACAGAAAAGGCAGTAAAGAAATTAGGCAAAGGTAAACCCGTTAAAGAATGGGAAAAAATAACTTTAGATAACGGCATGGTAATAGAAACAGTTCCCGCTTATAACACAAATAAACCTTTCCACCCAAAAGGTTCTGGGCTTGGTTTTATAATAAATTTAGAAGGAAAAAGAATTTATTTTGCGGGTGACACAGATTTTATTCCAGAAATGATGAAATTAGGTAATATAGATATTGCAATGCTACCGATAGGTGGAACATACACAATGGATATAGAAGAAGCGGTAGAAGCAACTTTATCTATAAAACCAAAAATCGTCATCCCCATGCATTACAATTCTTTAGATGGATTAGAAGTTGATGTAGATGTTTTCAAAAACAAAGTAGAAAAAGAATCGCTCACAATTAAAATTGAGACCTTAGAAAATAAAGAGTTAGAGTATTAACTTTTATAAAAATTTTTGAATATGGAAGAGGAAGAAGGAGAAATTTTAGTTGAAAAAAGCCAAGAATTATACAAACCAATAGATATTACCGAAAAAGATATTGTAGATATAGTTTTTGAAATTAATGATGAGGAAAGGAAAGAGTTAGAAAAAGAAACAAAAAATTATCATAAATTCTTTTTACCATTTCTCATAGAAAATAATAAAAGTAAATTATTATATTCTTGTAAAAATTACTTAGAAATTTTTGATGATTATGACTTGGATTTAAGAGACAAATATCTTATCATAGTAAGGATTTTAGAACATGTTGGCAATAATGGTTTGGAATTAATGAAAAACATGAAAGAGAAATTAATAAGAGAAGAAAAAGAAGAAATTAATGGAAACGAAGAATTACCTGATTTATTACCTGGTTCCTCAATTCCAAATATAAGAAAAATATTAACTAAATTAGAAGATTTAAAAATAGTAAAATATAGAAGGACAAGAGGTAAAACAGGACATTTTGTTTATTTTTATAAAATAAATGATGAAAAACATCTTTTTAATTGTGGGAGAAAACAAAAAGAAGAAATTTTAAAGAGCTTAAAAGAAAATTTAAGTGAAGGATATGTTTGTCCTGAGTGCGGTTATAAAGTCGAAAATAAAAAAGATGCCGAATTCACAGAATATTTGTGTCCCTTTGATGGAAAAGAACTAATAAAGCCCAAGTTTGAAGAAGGGAGTTATTTGAGAAAAATCGTGGAGAAAAAAATTGAACTCTTTGAAAAGGAACTTAATAATTAATATTTTTCTACAATTTCTTTAAAGCTTTCTGCCAAATATTTTATTTGATCCCAGGATAAACCGTAAGTTGAAATTTTAAAGTTTTTGGTTCTTCCGGGCTTTATTCCAACAATTCCCCTAGATTTTAACTCTTCTGCTAAGAAAAATCCTTTTCTTTTATGTGTTTTTGCAATTTTGTCAAAAACGGGAGTTTCAAGGAAAACTAAATCATGATTATGCGGGGTTTCTCCCAATTGTTTAATTCCCAATGGTTCAATTTCTTTTACAAACCAACGCATTTTTTTAATTTCCTCGTCCCATTTTTTAACTCTTTCTTTTATAGAAGGAAACGAAACCATTAAAGTTAAGACAGAACAAGCCCTCGCAGAACATCCTAAAATTTCCAAAAATTTGTTTTTATATTTAGTTGATTCTTTTAAAATTTTATTTTTCCATTTCCCTTTAATCGCTAAAAACCCCAAGGGTCCCGAAGAGCTCCAGGATTTATGACAAGAAAAAGCAATGAAATCCGCATTTATTTTTTTTCCATTTATGGGCATTCTCCCTCCAGAATAAGCAGAATTAAGCAAAAAAGGAATTTTATAATCCCCGCAAATTTTTCCAACTTTTTTTGCATTCACTAAATTTCCATAATTTCCATCTACATGTGTTAGCAATGCTAAATTAGGATATTTCCCTTCCTTTTCCTTTACCTCTTCAAAAACTTTTTTATAATCCTCTGGATTTATTTTAAATTCGGGATAACCGGAATTTGGAACTTCGTAAATTTTTAAACCCACCCTTTCCGCCGCCATCCAAGAAGTGTAATGCTTGTTTGAATCCATAACTATTATATCTCCTGGTTTTGTAATTGAATACATAACGATGAACTTTGCTTCTCTGCAACCGTTTGTAAGCAAAACAAAATCCATGTTAACAAAATCTGCTAATTCTCTTACAAAATTTTCGATATTAGGTTTTTTCATTATATGTAAAGCTCCAGGGCAATAATCACAAACAGAATAACCATCACAATAAGAAATTAAGGCTTTCCTTGCTTCCTTGGTAAGTCTCCCTCCGGTTTGAATAGGATTTAAATTAATATAATCTTCTTCTCTTTCCCTTATCTCAATATTATTTATTTTAAGCATTTTTCAATCTCATTTAAACTCTTTTTTATTTCCTCTAAAATTTCCTTTACTTTTTCTTTTTGCTCTTTATTTAATTCGTGTTTTGGAGCGGTTTTTCTCCAAATTTCCCTTAAATCTTCTAATGCGAACAAAGCCTTAAATGTTTCATCAACTTCTTTTGACATCTTACACTTCCTAAAATTTTGTGGAAGCAGGGAGGGAGATTTGAACTCCCGTGAGTCGGTCTGCAGCCGACCGCCTAGCCCCTCGGCCACCCCTGCATAATTAATAATATTTTCTTTAAAAATAAATTTATAAAATAATATATGAGTTTAAAAAGATATTTAAGACAAATTCCTTATTTAGGAAAGAAAAATCAAGAAAAACTAAAAAAAGCAAAAATTGTTATCGTTGGTTGTGGTGGTTTAGGGACTTTTGCTTCTTCTATGCTTGTTAGAATGGGTTTAGGATATTTAACAATAATCGATAAAGATAAGATTGAGTTCTCGAATTTACACAGGGGTTGTTTGTTCGATGAAAAAGATTTGGGCAAATTCAAAGCAGAAGTTACAAAGAAAAAATTAAAAAAAATAAACTCAAATTGCAAAATCCAAATTTTTAAAACCAGTTTGAAGAGAGAAAATTTAAATTTACTTAAAGAATCCGAATTAATCTTGGATTGTACAGATAACATCGAAACAAGATATTTGATTAACGAATTTGCCATAAGAAATAAAATCCCGTGGATTTACTCCGCTATTTTAGGTGATGAAGGAATGGTTTCTCCTTTCAAGGGGAAGCCATGTTTAAAATGCTTAATCCCAAATGCAACACAAGAAAAATTAAAAACCACAAAAGAAATTGGGATTTTTCCTCCAATTGTGAATGTCATTGCTTCTTTTTCTGTTTCTGAGGCATTAAAAATTTTACTAGGAAATCCAGAATTTGGAAAGCTTTTTTATTTTAATTTAAAAGAACCTAAATTTGAAGTTTTAAAGATAAAACCAACCAAAAATTGTCCAATTTGTAGTGAGTAAATGGATTTTATGAAAACGATACTAATTAAATATGGAGAAACTTGGCTAAAATCAGAACCCGTGAGAAGAGAATTTGAAAATAAGCTAATAAAAAACATAAAATCCAGTTTAATTGGCTTAAATTTTAAGATTTGGAAAGAAAGGGGGAGAATATTTATAGAAACAAATGATATGAAAAAAACTTTGGAGGTTTTAAAAGGGATTTTTGGAATTGTTTCATTCTCTCCTTGTTTGGTTTGTGAAAAAAATTTAAAAAGGATAGAGGAAGAAATAAAGAAAATCTTGGATAAGAAAAAAACTTTTAAGATAAAAACAAAAAGAGGAGATAAAAAATTTCCTTTAATCTCCCCAGAAATAAGCAAAAAACTTGGTATGGATTTAGAAAAACAAGGGTATAAAGTTGATTTAAAAAACCCAGAACAAATAATTTATGTTGAAATTAGAAAAAAAGCCTATATTTATAAAGAAAAATTTTCTGGTCCCGGCGGATTTCCTTTAGGGACTCAAGGAAAAGTTATTTCTTTGTTTTCTGGTGGGATTGATTCCCCCGTAGCAACGTGGTTAATGATGAAAAGAGGGTGTGAAATAGTTTTGCTTCACTTCGATAATCAACCTTACACGGATAAAAAAAATCTAGAAAGAGCAAAAAAAGTTGCAAAAGCTCTTAAAAAATGGTATAAAGGACATGATTTAAAATTTTATGTGATTAAACACGGTGAAAACTTAAAAAAAATAATTGAAAATTGTCCAAGAAATTTAACTTGCTTAATTTGTAAAAGAATTATGTATAGAATTGCAAACAAAATAGCTGAAAAAGAAAATGCCTTAGGAATAGTTACGGGAGAGTCTTTAGGTCAAGTTGCTTCTCAAACATTAGAAAATTTAAATATTTTAAATCAATCCTCAACACTTATTGTTTTTAGACCATTAATTAGTTTTGATAAAACAAAAATTGAAGAGATTGCAAAAAAAATTGGAACCTTTAATTACTCAATTTTACCCGCAAAAACTTGCTCTGCTGCACCAAAAAAGCCAAGAACAAGGGGGAGAATTAAAGAAGTTTTAGAAGCAGAAGAAAAAATAAATATAGAAAATATGATTAATGAAAGCTTAAAAACTCTAAAAGAAGTTAAAATTAAATAAAAAATAAATTAAAAAGAAGGGAATAAAATTTTTATTTTAAATTTTATTTCTTTAATGTTATGTCAATTGTTGAGACATTTAATTTATCTCCTTGTTCTGTTGTTAGTTCCTCCGTTCCAATTTCTACTGTTTCTTTGACATCTTGCATGAATCTATTTTTTACAACCTCTGCCACATCCACCGCCCTTGAAATTGATTTCCCTCTTGCCTTTATGTGTACTTCTTTTGCTCCATCTGTAAACTGTGTTATTATTGCAAGCACATAAGACATTGTTGGTTTTTTCCCAACAAATATCGTATTGTCATTTGACTTTTTTTCTTGTGTTGTTTCTTCTTTTACTTCTTCTGCCATTCTATCTACCTCCTAATTCATTGAAATTTTATTGTATTTTTATAGCATTGTTTGGACATTGGTTTTCACATGCTTTGCATCCCAAGCACTCTTCTGAGTTTACTATAATATTTATACCTTGGTTTTTTAAAGTTTTCGTATATTCTTTTTTAACCCTGGTTTTTTTCTCACTTCTCTTACGAAGTTCATATAAGTTTATTGGGCAAACTCTAACGCATGTTCCGCAACCCTCACACTTGCTTAAATCTATTATTATATTCATACTGGCCACTCAACTTCATCTAAAAAAGTTAAACTTATGTGATCAAACACAACGTCGGTACCATTATTAATGGGTAGCCATCTATTTAAATCTGTTATGGTTGTTTTTACTGTAATTGTACAATTTTGAGTAGTTTCATTAATTTCAGCTCTAAGAGTTGTTATATTTATCTTATAATCATCTGTTTCTTGAAACAATTCATAATCCAAATTACAATCGTTGTTTTCTTTTTTATCCTCCAAAATATTAATTATTTGCTCATGGTATTCCTTTCCTTTATTAAAAAGTTCAAAATAGCTTATGTTATAAGTTTCGTTTAATGTAAGATTATCATAAAGTAGGATTTCTGTTTCTTTATTTAATTCTTTTTCTACTTTTAAATTACCTGTAGAATTTGCGGTTATTTTTATTTTATCTCTTAGAGGATTAACCGTAACATTGTATAAAGGAAGTTTAACATTATAACTTGAAAATTCTGAAAATTTAAAACCAGAAAGAGTATAACCATTTAAATATGCACCTAAAGTAAATTCTAATTCTTTAGTTAAATTTTCTTTTGTGGGTGAAAAATCTTGATTTTTATACCAATAAACACCATTTTCTCCAATTAAATACGAGTGATTACTAATGTATTTTAAAGACCAACCGCCTCTTTTTCCATTATCGTGTAAGGCCTGATAGGTGGAATAATGAAAAGCTGTTTCTAAATAAATTTTTGCTGCTCTTAAGGCATTTCCTAAAGTATAAACTTCTTTTTGTATATTTGTACCAGTAACAACACCACCAAAATAAGCAAAGATTATCCAATAACCAAT
>CAZFVX010000033.1:0-8495 GCA_964522675.1 uncultured archaeon | reverse complement strand
TCAACATCCAGAATACAAACATTTCTTTTAATTAATTTTGGCATAACTTCCTATTGATATACATTTCTTTTATTTTATTTATTTAAAAATATTATTAAAAAGTGTTTTTAAAGTGAAATTTAAATTCCCATAAAATTATGGTTTCATCCATTCTATTTCATAATAATCATATTTTGAATCTGGAAGAACAACTTCTTTAAGTAAATAATAAGTTATTGCTGTTTCTCTATCGGTAATTGATAAAAGTAAATGCAAGCCCAATTCTTTTGCTTTTTTTAATATTGATGCTAATTCTAATCCTCCTATATGTTCATCTTCTGATATGCTCATGAGCAAATATCTTGGTTCATCTTCTTTTGGGTTTTCTCTAACCCAAACTCCACCTTTTCCTTTTTTTCTCCTAAAAGCCAAAAAATCTAAGGGATAATCTATATAATCCTTTTCTTTTAATTCGGGAATTCCAAGTAAAAACGTTTTCTTTACGCCGTGAGCAACTCTAACGGCTCTCGCCCACTCGGAAATTAATAGTTTTTGCTCCTTTGGAAAAACATGTAAAACGTGTTTTGAATGAATCCATTTGTCTTTTTTATTTGGTCCCGCGCCGGGAAAATAAATTCTAAAATGAGAACCAAATTTAAAACCAGTCTTTACCACATAACCTCTTAATCTCCAATCCTCGTAAATTTCATATAGTTGTTTTGCATATTCTCTTTTCTTTACAACTTCTTTTAAAATTTCCTCCGCTTTCATTTCTTTTGAAGTTTCCGCATTTATTATTTTTACACCAAAATGTTTTGCTAAAAAAATTGTTTCTAAAAAATCCAATTTTAATAAAGAACCTCTTTCTTGTTTATAAATACCAAATTGCCCAATCCAATAATCATTAAATAACTTTTTTCCAATATTCGCATCTTCTATTATAGAAAATAAAGAACCCGAATACCAATAAGCATTACACTTAATCTTTTCAACTTTTAATTTTTTAGAAGGATATTTTTTAAATGGTTTTTTACTATATTTGCCTTTAATTTCTTTTGCAAATCTTACAATTAACCCTCTATCTCTCCAGTCCCTATAGGCATTATACCTTATAATTAATCTTGGTTCCTTTTTTATATAAAAAGAGGCCAAATCATCAAAGCTAATTGTTTCATTTCCCCTCTTACATACCGCATTTTGAAAATTAATTAAGTATAGGGCTTCTTCTGGCTCAAGGAAGATTTTCCCGTCCTTTTCATAACCAAAAAAGTTTTTCCTAAGTTTTTCTAAAGATTCCTCGTCTTCTGCCCAAATTCCCTTTTCAGGATCCCAAATTAATTTTAACATTTCTACCACCGTATTTTATATTTTTACCCCACTTAAAAATATTTATTTTTAACTAATTAAAACTTGATTATGAATTTAAAAAGAATTATTGGGGCAATAAGTAAAATAAGAAATCCTCTTTGGGGTGAAATAAAAAAATGCGAAAAAGCTATTAAATACGAATCTAATCCCGAATTAAAAGCCGCATATTTTGGTCAAATGGGAGCTTGTTTTAAAGAATTAGGGAAATATGATAAAGCTATTTATTGTTTTAAAGAAGCACAAAAACTAAATGAAAATTATTTTTACCCCCTTAATTTAGCACGTATTTACAAAGAGTTATATAAGATAAGTGATGCAATAAAATATGTTCTGAAGGCTTATGATTTATGTTTAAAAAATAATTCATGGGTTGATCCAGAAGTTATTGAATTCATGTGGGATTTAGAAAAGTATAAACACTTTAACTCTTCAAAAAATAATACAAAAGGAAATCTCTTATTTGATTCGGGAGAATACAAAAAAGCAGTAAAATATTTTAAAAAAGCAATTAAATCAGACCCAAATCCTCTTTATTATTTGAATTTAGCAAATGCTTATAAAAAGTTAGGTAAATATGATAAAGCTGAAAAATACATTACTCTTGCTTATGACATTGTTATTTCTCAAAACGATACAAAAAGAAATAAAAGAGAAAGTAAAAATTTTCTTCTTGGTGATATCATTGAGTTTATGTCTAAATTGGAACTTGATTTAAAAGAAGAAGAGAATCAAGAAAACTATATGGATATAAAAATTATTTTTTAAATATTTAAATTATGAATTTGAAAGAAGCACTAAAAGATAAATTAACTGAAAAAGAACTTAAAAATTTTGTTAAAAGCTTTGATATAATTGGTGATATTGCAATTTTAGAAATTCCAAAAGAATTAGAAAAAAAGGAAAAAGAAATAGCAGAAGTGGTTGTTAAGATCCATCCTAGGATAAAAACTGTTTGTAAAAAATCAGGTGAAAGGTTTGGTGAATTTCGGCTTAGAAAAATGAAAATTCTTTTTGGGAAAGAAACAGAAACAATTCATAAGGAATATGGATGTAAATTTAAATTAGATGTTACAAAAGTTTATTTTTCTCCAAGAGAATCAACTGAAAGACAAAGGATTGCTGAACAAATTAAACCAAAGGAAAAGATTTTAGTTATGTTCGCTGGCATCGGTCCTTATGCAATTATTATAGCAAAAAAACAGCCTAAAGCAAAAGTTTATGCAATTGAGATTAACCCAGATGCTTACAATTATATGGTAGAAAATATAAAATTAAATAAAGTTGAATACCAAGTAATACCAATTTTAGGAGATGTTAATAAAGAATGTCCAAAATATTTTAATTTTTTTGACAGAATTGTTATGCCATTGCCAAAGGGTGCGTATGAATTTTTATCTTTAGCAATAAAATGCTTAAAATCAAAAGGCATAATTCATTTTTATTATTGGGGTGGGGAGGATGCTTTTCAAAAAGCAGAAGAGCTAATAAAAAACGAATGTAAAAAACTTGGGAAAAAATATAAAATTTTAAACAAAAGAAAGGTATTACCTTATGGTCCAAGAACTTATAAGATTTGTATTGATTTTCAAGTAAATTAAAATATTATTCTTGAAAAGATTTTATAGCTTCTTTTAAATACTTTTTAACTTTTGTAATATCAAGTAAATCATTTGTTCTTAATCTTTTTTGAGCATCGATACAAAAATTTTTTGTATTAAGTTTTTCTTTTAAAGAAGAAATCTTTTTTCTAACATTTTCTGGTGATAATCCACCAGCAAAACCAATAATTGCTGGGTTATTTTTATGAATAGTTTCATAAATTTTAATTACATCGTTTATTTCAAATTCTATACCTTTACCATGAGAAGTATCAATAAGGATATAATCAACATTATAATTTTTAATCCTTTTTTCTAATAAGAAAAAATTAGAAACTTGGAGAATAGTTTTCAATCGAGGATATGTTGTTTTTAGTTTATTAATATCTCTTGGATTGGGCCAACTAACATTTATTTGAATGCCTATTTGAAAAGATGGTTGAATTCTTTCGTATTCTTCATAAAAATTCTCAAGAAGCATAGTTAATTGTTGATAAAGAGTTTTTTCAACTATATTTTTAGATTTTTCCTTTAATTCTGGTTTAATTTTTTCTAAGGGCTTTGTAAAATAATGTAATGTAAAGAAAATATTTTCAGAGTCATATTTATTAAGTTTTTCAAAAATGTCTTTAATTTCATTTTTCATTAAGACAATTGGTTTATCTTTTATATTAATTAAGGTTTTGTATGAAACCATTCCGCCAATCATTAATCTGTGTGAAAAATTTTTCTTTTTTCGAAAAATTGTAAATATAGGGTCTAATTGATCAACAGTTTCTATTCCAGTTATTCCTATATAGGGTTTATTCATATTTTAAGTAAAATTAAAATTTTTATAAAATTGATTCTCTTTTAAACTTTTTTATTTTTGCGGAAATTCCTTCGGGATCATGAACACCATTTAATATTATTTCTTTTCCTTTACCTTTAACTATCACATTTCCATAATTAAAAATTTCTCCCAAAGATGTTTTTTCAAATTCTACGGATTCTATCTCCTCTATGTAAATTTTTTTCTCTAAAGATTCTAAATCTAAAAATCCTTTAAATTTTTTCTGAACGAAATCTTCATTAATTCTGTAAATGAATTTCTTTCTTAAATACATGGCAGGCAAAAAAATTGAGATTGGAACTAATAATAAAGAAACAACTAAAATAGAAATTAATAGAAGATATAAATTTCCATAAACAAATGAAATATATAACAAAGCCGTTATAGGAATCAACCCCATTAAAAATATTAAAAACATTGAGTGAACATAAATTTGAGAAATTCTTTTATCTTCAGACCCAATAGAGAATAAGAAAGAAAATACTGAAGGGTGTAATCTCATAATTTAATATTTGTTTTTATTTTCTAATATATTTATATGAGAGTTGCAGTTTTATTCTCTGGTGGAAAAGATTCAAATTTAGCCTTATATAAAGCAGTTCAAAGGGGTTGGAAAGTTAAATATTTAGTTTCAATTATTTCAAAAAATCCCGAATCTTATATGTTCCATTACCCAAATATCGAATTAACTCAAATTCAAGCAAAGGCAATGCTTATTCCGATCATAAAAAAGGAAACTTTGGGCGAAAAAGAAAGGGAACTAGAAGATTTAAAGGAAGTTTTAAGCTCAATAAAAAATGAAATTGATGGCATAGTTTCTGGGGCAATAGAAAGTAATTATCAAAAACAAAGAATAGATAAAATAGCAGAAGAACTGGGTTTAAAAAGTTTGGTTCCCCTTTGGCACGAAGACCCCGAGAAACTATGGAACGAGATTTTAAATTTAGGTTTTGAAGTTATAATCACGGGGGTTTTTGCCGAAGGATTTAACAAATCGTGGTTGGGTAAAAAAGTTGATTTTAAAGTATTGGAAGAATTAAAAAAATTAAATAAAAAATACAAAATTCACTTATTTGGAGAGGGCGGAGAATTTGAAACTTTTGTGTTAAATGGGCCTCTTTTTAAGAAAAAAATAAAAATTATTGAAGATGAAACAATTTGGAAGAAGGATTCGGGCTTTTATTTAATTAAAAAGGTTAAATTAGTGAGGAAATCTTGATATGGCTTTTTATTCCCCTTCCAATGGATTTTGTAAATTTCCAAGAAATTAATAATGTATTACGAGGTCCCTTTTCTTTTAAGTTTTTAATAATATTATGAATGAAAAGCGAAATTTTATTAACATCGTTAATTGAGTAATTAAAATCTAAATTTTTATTTAAAACCTCTTTGTATCTTTCTTCAATTTCTTCAAAATGAGAAGAAAATAATAATTTTTCAAGTTTTGGTAAAAAATATGTTGTACTTTCCTCTTTAAAATATAACCATATAACTTTTTTGATAAAGTTCTCTTCCAAAGGACTTAATTCATATTTATTAGTTATATATTTTATTATACTACTTTTAACTTCCTCTTCAATTTCTCTTATATAATTTGAATTATAAATTGGACGAACCCCTAAAGCAAAGTATTTAATTTCGCCATGAATATTTTTCTTTATTTTTTTATTAACATTTTCTTTTGTAACTTCAATTGGAACTAAAGATACAACTCCATTCTGAGTTGGTATTTCAGAGTATTTAATATTATTTTTGTTTTCAAATAAAATCCCTATATCCCAATCACTTTCTTCTGTATAATATCCATTTGCTCTTGATCCAAATAAAAAGATTCCTAAATTTTCTGGATAAAGTTTTAATACATAACTCCTAATTTTTTTAAACATATTATCAATAAAAAGCATTAATTTTAAATAAATTATTGAATGAAAAAAGAACTTTTGTCTAAATATTTTGAAATTTTAGAAGGAAAAAGAATTCCTAAATTTCAAATAGCTAAAAGTATAGAAGTTAGTTTTAATTCAAGTTTTTCTTCGGAAAAATTATGGAAAATTCATAATGAAACAATTAAAAAATTTGATAAAATAGTAGCTAAAAACGATTGTAAAAGTTTAAAACCAGCTAAAAAATCCCTTTTAGACTTAAAAATAGAATTATCAAGAAGAATTTTAGAAAAATGTGAACTTTGTGAGCGAAATTGTAAAGTAAATAGGAATAAAACCCTTGGATTTTGTGGGGTAAAAGAAACAAAAATTTCTTCTATGTTTGCTCATTGGGGTGAAGAAGAAGAATTAATTCCTTCTGGAACAATATTTTTTTCTGGATGTAATTTTAAATGTCAATACTGTCAAAATTGGGATATATCACAATATCCCGATTCTGGTTATGTTTTTAATCCTAAAATTGTGGCCGAATGGATTGAAAAAGCGAATATAATAAATGTAAACTGGGTTGGTGGAGAACCAACACCAAATTTATATTTCATTTTAAGGGTTTTGAAAGAATGTGAAAGGAATTTACCATCCATTTGGAATAGTAATATGTATATGAGCAAAAAAACGATGGAAATTTTATACGGAACTCAAGATATTTTCTTAACCGATTTCAAATATGGAAATGATGAATGTGCTTTAAGACTCTCCAAAGTTCAAAATTATTTTAAAATTGTAAGTAGGAATCATGTTTTAGCAAGCAAACAAGCAGAATTAATAATAAGGCATTTAGTTTTGCCAAACCACTTAAAATGTTGCACAAAGCCAATTTTAAAATGGATTTCTGAAAATTTACCAGACACGAGATTAAATATAATGGCTCAATACAGACCAGAGTGGAAGGCGAAAGAATATAAAGAAATAGCAAGACCATTAAAATTAGGTGAATATCAAGAAGCAATAAAAATTGCAAAGGAATTTGGGTTAAAGGTATGAATATGAAAATTTATATTAAAACTTATGGTTGCTCTGCAAATCAGTCAAATTCTGAAATAATGGCGGGGTTATTGAAAAAAGAAGGTTATGAATTAACCGATTTTGAAAATTCCGATTTAGTTATAATTAATACGTGCACTGTGAAACTTCCAACAGAAATGAAAATTTTGAACAAACTAAAGGAATTAAGTAAAACCAATAAGAAAATAATTATTTCAGGTTGCATGCCCCTTGTCCAGTTAAAAGAAATTAGAAAAACCTGTCCTAAGGCCTCTATAATTGGGTTAAATATAGAGGATATAATTAAAATAGTTAAAAAAATAGAGAGAAACGAAAAAATC
Source organism: uncultured archaeon (assembly GCA_964522675.1). GTDB lineage: Archaea > Aenigmatarchaeota > Aenigmatarchaeia > QMZP01 > CAZFVX01 > CAZFVX01. The sequence continues at coordinate 1,450 of CAZFVX010000033.1, read as the reverse complement.
ATATTAGTAAAAAGAGGAAAGAGACCCAAGGTATGTATTGAGAAGGTAAGGAGAAATCCTGTTATAAGTATAACCCAAATTTCAGAAGGTTGTTTGGGGAATTGTGCTTATTGTATAGTAAAACTAATAAAAGGAAAAATAAATTGTTTCCCCCCGGAATTAATTCTTAAAGATATTAAAAAAAGTCTTAAGGATGGATGTAAAGAAATATGGATTACTTCTCAAGATAATGCCGCGTATGATTTTAATGGTCTAAAACTCCCCGAATTATTAAATGAAATTACGAAAATAAAGGGAAATTTTAGAGTTAGGATAGGAATGATGAATCCAAAAAATGTTTTACCGATTTTAAATGAATTAATCGATGTCTATAAATCTGAGAAAATTTTTAAATTTCTGCATTTACCTGTTCAGTCGGGTTCGAACAAAGTGTTAAAATTAATGGGTAGAGGATATAAAATCGAGGATTTCTTAAAAATAGTTAAAGCTTTTAGAAAAGAATTTCCAAAATTAACTTTATCAACCGATATTATTGTTGGCTTTCCGGGAGAAACAAAAAAGGATTTTGAAAAAAGTATAAAATTAATAGAAAAAACAAAGCCAGATATTGTTAATCTTTCGAAATTTGGCCCTAGACCCGGAACAAAAGCAGAAAAAATGGAAAAAATTCCTGAAAAGGAAATTAAAAAAAGATCAGCAGAGATAGCTAAAATTATAAATAAAATTAAAATTGAGAAAAATAAGGAATGGGTTGATTGGGAAGGAGAAATTTTAATTGATGAAAAAGGAACAGAAAATAGTTGGGTTGGAAGAAATTTTGCCTATAAACCAATCATTATAAAATCAAATAAAAATTTACTTGGAAAATTTGTAAGGGTTAAGGTTTTGGAGAGTAAATTAAATTATTTGGTAGGTTTTCAAATCAATTAATTAATAAATAGAAATTGGAATAGAAGACACAATCACACCAGATATTAAAGGAAGCACAAATGTACAAATTATATAACCAATAGCTGCAATTATAAGTACATGTTCTAAACTTAAACTAGAATAACTAGATGCATAATACTTTATAAATATTATCCATAAAAATAACGGAACTAAAAAAACTATTGTATTACCCAAGGGATATGCATATACATAGGGTTCTATATAACCTAAAACCCCAAATTGATTAATCACATTCAATATAAATACGATTATAAAAATATGTTTTATATCTGGTTCTTCTTCAAATAATTTAAATAAAATTAATAAAATTATACTTCCTATTATTGTTGAGACGCCTATATTAATAGAAATTTGAATTATTGAAGAAATATCCATATTATAATTTTATTTTTCATTCCCTTAAATTTTTATCTCATGAAAAATCATTTTTCGTTTAAATGTTTCCTCAACCTTTCCATTAATTCTTTCTTTTTATCCTCATCTAGTTCTATTTTGTTTT
>CAZFVX010000032.1:0-8572 GCA_964522675.1 uncultured archaeon | reverse complement strand
TAGTTAAAGAGTTAAAACCAATAGATAAAATGAAAGTTAAAGATGTAATGAAAACAGATTTAATAACAATAAGCCCTAATGCAGAAATCGAAGATGCTGTAAAATTAATGGTTGAGAATAAAATAGAAAGATTACCCGTTGTTTTTGAAGGAAATTTAGTTGGTATAGTAACTGCTATTGACTTAGCTTTGGCGGAACCAAAAATGATAGAGCAACTGGCCGCTTTAATGTTTTTCTCAAGAAAATCCGAGGTTGCTGGGTAAATTTAAATTTTTATTTCTTTTAAATTAAGATTATGGAAAAATTTGATATAGATGGGAAAATCTGTGAATTGTATACGCATAGTGAAACTAATTTAAATCTCTTTTTAGGATTTAATGTTGATGATATAACTGAAAAAATATGTAATTCTTTTGGTTTAGGTTACGTTGTTAATCCTTATCCCATTTTAATTTATGAAAAAGAACCTGAAAAAATATGTTATAACAATTATTGTAAAAATGTTTTGATAGAAGGGTTTTATGATCCATCAGAGGATTTAGATAAAGTTTTGGGTATAAATAAAATTAATCCTTATGAAATGCTTGGCGAAACGCTTGACCAAGACTTAATATACGAACTTAACATGAAAAATAGGATCGAAACATTTGTTCATGAATACTTGCATAAAATTGAAGATGAGTGTGGATTCTTTGAAAAACTTCAAGAATTAATTGAGAATGGGTATGATTACAAATTTGTTAGAGAATTTATTGAGGGATATACAAACGTTTTAATGAAAGAAATTGGCTTAAACCCCAAAACTTATCATACCGAAACTTTTGGAGTGGAAAAGGCAATAGAAAATTTAATTCGGCAAAGAAAAATTAATAAACCAAGCGACTTACTTAAAAATCAATATTATTTAGATGAAGTTTATAATAAATTTTATGAAATTTATGAAAAAATGCCAAAAGACCCAATAGGACAATATATTAAACCAAAACAATTTAACTAAATTCTGCTTTAACTTCATTAATATTTACGGCATTTGTTAAATCCCCATTTTTGAAAAAATCTATTATAACCTTTGCCATTTCTTTTGCTATTCTTTCTTGTGCCTCAAAAGTTGATGCACCTAAATGCGACGTGGCTATAAAATTAGGAAGTTCTAAAAGCTTATTTTCAAATTTTTCTCCTTCCCTACCTTCATTTTCAAAAACATCAAATGCCGCTCCCGCAATCCAATTATTTTTTAATGCTTCATATAATGCCTTTTCATCAACGTTTCCGCCCCTTGAAGTGTTTATTAAATGAGCCGTGTTTTTCATTTTCTTTAACTCTTCAGAACCTATTATTGGTTTTTTAAGTTTTGGAACATGTAAAGAAATATAATCAGATTTTTTAAGTAATTCGTTCATTTTAACTAAGGGTATAATCGATTCCTTTTTATTGGGATCAAAGCCGATAACATTCATATTAAATCCGTTTTTTGCCATTTCTGCTACTTTTAATCCTATTCTCCCACATCCTATTATACCAAGCGTTTTCCCATAAAGCTCATACCCTTTATATTTTTTCTTTTCCCATTTCCCCGATTTAAGAGTTTCACATGCCTGAGGAATATTTCTAGATAAAGCTAAAATCAAAGCAATAGTTAATTCTGCAACCGATTCTATACTTCCATGAGGAGCGTTTTTTACTATTATCCCATTTTCACTTGCTGCCTTTACATCTATATTGTCGTATCCCACCCCCGCTCTGCCTATTATTTTTAGATTCTTTCCCGCTTCTATCACTTCTTTTGTAACTCTTGTAGAACTTCTCACTATTAAACAATCATATTCTGGTATTTCTTTTATTAATTCTTTCAAAGAAAGTTTTTTCTCCACGACCACATGACCAGCTTTTTTAAGATCCTCAATCCCCGATTTTGATAAACTATCTGTAACAAGGATTTTCATAAATATATTTTTAGATTAACAATATAAAATTGAATGAGGACCGGAATAACTAATTTACCTTTACATTACGGAAAAGCTCCGAAATGGTTGTTTGAAAGAATGGTTAAGTTAAGTAAAGCTATAACTATAGTTATTGTGAACGAATACGGGCAAAAGGAATTCTTAAAAAGATTATCAGATCCTTTTTGGTTTCAAGCTTTTGGTTGTGTTTTAGGATTCGATTGGCACTCTTCTGGTTTAACGACCACCGTTTTAGGAGCATTAAAAGAAGGTATGAAAGAAAATGATTTTGGAATAGGCGTTTGTGGAGGAAAGGGGAAAACCTCAAGGAAAACCTTAGAAGAAATTGAAAAGATGGGAGATAGATTTTCTTTATCCGATAAAAAAATTAATGAGTTAAAATATTCAAGTAAGATGTCCGCTAAAATTGATAATACTGCCTTACAGGATGGGTATAATCTTTATCATCATTCTTTTATTTTTACAGAAAGGGGTTATTGGTGCGTTATTCAACAAGGCCTTAATCCACAAAACCAATATGCGAGGAGGTATCATTGGCTTTCTGATGATATAAAATCTTTCGTTGATGAACCACACAAAGCAATTTGCTGTGATAAAAAAGAAAAAGGAGTTTTAAATATGGTGGCAAAAGAAAGCGAGGAAGCGAGAAGAATATCGGTAGATTTGGTAAAGGAAAATCCAGAAAAAATAAACAAATTTTTTAATAACCAAACTTGTTTACAAGAATTTTTTGGCCATAGAATAAAAAAACTACATATGCCATCTTCCCATTTTATTATAAATATGAAAAAAATTAATTTGGTCACACTTCAAAAAGCTTATGAAATTCAACCTAAAAATTATGAGGAACTATTAAGTATAAAAGGAATGGGCCCAAAAACAATAAGAGCTTTAGCATTAATTTCCGATTTAATTTATGGAGAACCACCAAGCTGGAAAGACCCCGTTAAGTTTTCTTTTTCTCATGGAGGCAAAGACGGGATTCCCTATCCCGTGGATAAAAAAACTTATGATAAATCGATAGAGATTCTTGAAAGGGGGATAGAAGAAGCAAAATTAGGTAAAAAAGAAAAATTAAACGCAATTAAAAGGTTAGAAAATTTTATAAAAACATAATAAATTTTTGATTGTAAAAATTAAACAAAGAAGTGTGGAATAAAAGCAACATCTACATCATTTATTTTCTTAATTCCAAACTCTTTTTCTGTAAAAACTAATGCTCTTTTTGGTTTATATGTCTTAAGAAAACTTAAAAAACCTTTTTTCAATTTACTTTGAGTTTTCACTTCTATAGGAATAATTTCTTTTTCTAATTGTAAAACAAAATCAACTTCTGCTTTTCCTGTTGTACGCCAATAATTTATTTTGCCAAAATTTTTTAGTTCATTAAATATAAAATTTTCAAGTAAAACCTCTTTATCTGTTCTGCTTTCAAGAGAAAGAAAATTATTTATTATTGAATTCCTTAATCCCGTATCATTAAAATAAATTTTCTTTGATTTCTTTAATTCTGTAGCCAAATTTTTATGAAAAGGTGAAACTAATGTGATAATATATGTATTTGATAAAATTGATAAATAGTTTCCAACTGTTTTGTAATCCATTTTTAGTTCATTCATTAATGAAGAAATCTCAAGTAACGAACCAATGTTAAAACTTAAATACTTTAATAAATCTCTAAATTTTTCTATGTGTCTAATATCTAAGAAAAAGAAAATATCTTTTTCAAGATAAGTTCTTCTTAGATTCTTCAATAATTCTTTTTTCATTTCTTTATCATTTTCTTTTACAATACCAGGAAATCCTCCAAAAATTAAATATTCGCTAAGCAAAGAATTAAATTCTTGTTCAAAAGCAGGACTTGTTTTAATTTTTTTACCATATAAAATAAAATCTATAAATGCTTTCTTATAATCAAGAAAAATTTTATAAAGGTCTTTTGCTTTCCATAATAAAAATTCTTCAAAATCAAGAGGCAAAAGTTCAAAATATGCGGCTCTCCCAACTAAATATTTTCCAATTTCAACTTTAATATCAAAAGAACCTGAACCCGTAGCAAAAATTTTTAGTTTATCAGAAAAAAGATCAAAAAGAAGTTTTATTATTTTTCCTGCTTTTTTACAATATTGGGCTTCATCTATAAATAAAAATCTTTTTTCAGAAAATCTTTTTGCAAATTCTTTTGGAGTTTTTTCAAAAGCTCTTAGTATATCTTCATCTTCAAGAGTTACATAATTACCATTAAGTTTTTCTTTTAGATGCAAAAATAAAGTTGTTTTACCGCTTTGTCTAGGCCCTTTTATTAAAATCACTTCTCTTCTTTTCAGCCATTTTTCAAGTTCTTTCTCTATTTTTCTTGGATAATACTCCATAAATAATTTAATTATTCTTGGAGTTTAAAAACTTTTCTTATTTAAGATATCGGTTCTAAACTTTTTCTATTTATTCCCACAATATAATAAATATGCTAAATAGAAAAAAAATGCTTAAAATTCAAGAAAGATTGGGAATGAGGATAGGAATACCTTATGGTATAAAATCCAATCCCGTAGCAAAAACACCAGAAGAAGTTTTAAACGCGTTGGTAGAACTTTATAAAATTGGTTTTAGAGCTTTTCTTCTCCCCGAGGAATTGTTTTCTGGAATAAAGGACTTATCCGATTTGTATAAAGAATATTATGGTGATTTATTAAGGATTAAAACAATAGCAAAAAAATATGATATTGAATTGGCAATTCATAAACAAACATTTTCTGAAATACCAGATGAGGAATTAAAAATATTTTGCAATATTTCATCTGTTATGGATTCTAGATCTTTAATCCTACACCCAACATTTTACAAAAGAATGCCAAAGGATCAAATTTTACAATTAGTTATTTATAAAATAAATGAGATATTAAATGAAATAAAAGTAAAACCAGAAATGGGAATTGAAACCACGGGAAGGATTAATGAAGTTGGTTCTTTGGAGGATGTTTTAGATATAGTTAAAAGAACAAGAGAAACAGAACCAATATTAAACTGGGGTCATATTCATGCCAGGGGTGTTGGTGCATTAAGAACTGAGTCAGATTTTCGAATGATTTTAGATAAAGTTAGGTCTGAAATAGGACAACCATGGTTAAGAAAAGCTTATTTCTTATTTTGTGGAGTTTCTTATGATCCTTCGGGTCTAATAAGGCACATATCAATTGAAAAATCCGACTTAAATATAATTTATTTAATTAGAGAAATCATGTCTTTAGGCATTAAAGGAACACTTATTCTTGAAGACCCGGAAAGAGAAGAAGGTGTTTTAAAAATAATAGAAAAAATTGAAGACGCGGTTAGATGAAAACCTTTATTAAATTATTTGAAAAAAAGGAAAATGAATTTGCTAAAAAATTTAAAAAGAAAGGAGTTACAATAACAGTTTCAGGACTTTCTGGTGCGGGAAAAACTACTTTTGCAAAAATTTTAAGCGAAGAACTTAATTTAAAATATTTTTCTTCGGGCGAGATTTTTAGGAAAATGGCTAAAAAAAGAAAAATTCCCTTAGAAAATTTCTCAGAAAAAAGAGAAAAGGAAATAGATTATAAAATTGAGGAAGAAACTTTAAAAAAAGCGGTTCGGGGAAGCGTTGTGATTGAAGGAAGGCTTTCTGGTTGGATAGCGGGCAAATGGGCTGATTATAAAATTTTTTTAGATATACCGTTAAAAATTAGGGCAGAAAGAGTTGCTAAAAGAGAAAATCTTGCTTTAAAAGAGGCCTTAAAAAAAATTAAAAAAAGAGATAAAGAAGATAGAAAAAAATATTTAAAAATTTATAATATAGATGTTCTTGATACTAAAATTTATGATAAAATTATAGGTAATATGCCCTTTGAAAAATTAAGAAATGAAATTGGTAAAATAATTAAAGAAATGCACGTTCTCGGTATTCTTTAAATCCATAATTAAAAATTCTTAAAAAAGGTTTTAATAATTCTGGTTTTTCTTTTTCAAAAAAATAACCAATAACTCCTATTAAACAAAAAGAACAAATGGGAGGTATATGTTCTCCTTTACAAAACAAACACACTCCCGCTTCTTTTACTTTTAAATTAGAAAATTTTTGTAAGAATTTATTTGAAAATTTTTCAAAACTATTTGTTTCTTCATTTTGAAGTTCTAACCATTTTTTAACCCTATCTATAAAACAATTTGGACAAATAGGATTACTTATTTCTTCTCTACAATTAATACACATTGCCCCGTGGACTGTTTTCTTTTCTAATAAACTCATTAAATCATCTCTCTAATTAAAAATTAGTGAGAATAATTAAAAGCTTTGAGGTGATGGAAAGAATATATTAGCAAAGATAGTTTCCTTTATATAAATTAAATTTTCTAATAAAAAGAAATGAAGAAGGATTTTATTCAATTTTTATTCCTTGCTTTTCTTTAACATACTTTTTTAATACTTTTCCCGCTTCTCTTATGAATTTTCTTACATATTCCCTGTGAATTAAAATCTCTTCTTTTTTAAGTTCAAGTATTTTCCCGCTCTCAATAACGCTCTTAAATTCCTTTAACTTAGTGAAAACATCCAAATATTTCTTTGAAATTAGGCCCGGCTTAACTAAATAGTTTTCAAAAGCCGTTTCTAATTGCTCTTCTTTCTTAGGTGGTTTATTTAGCGCCTTTAATAAAGTTAAAGTTGTTTCTGTCATTACCCTATAAGACCTTTCAACTATGTCCTTTCTTTTAAATATTTCTATTTTCACTATTAGTTCTTTTGCTTTTTTGTGAAATTCTTTTGCTCTTTTTATCCATTTATCAACTTCTTCCCCCGAAAGTTCTTTTATTTGTTTGTGTTCAACTTTTTTCCTTAATTCTACAATTTCTTCCAACCATTGGGCATATTTTTCATCTAAAAATTTGTTTTTAACTAAAGTTTCTCTAACAACTTTTGCAATTTCTTTTGGTTTTGGTGGGTGTTTTTCCATAAACATTAAAACCGCTTGTGCTGATTCTATTAATGCATAAAAGCAATCTTCTACGACCATGTAAAGCTTTGCATTTTCAACCCTACCAATCCTTTTTGGCACTTTATCCATAAATTGTTCAACGGCTTCTCTCGATGGTTTTATTTCCCCCATTTGCAATAATTTTTTAAATGGCAAGAAGACATCCCTATCAAAAACAGGCACGCCATCTCTGATAAAGTTAAGAATTATTGGATGGCCTATTCTTACCAATCTCCAAAACTCTGTTAATAAATAAGGTCTTTGGATTGATAATTGTTTAGAAATGCTTTCAGCAATTTTATCAACATCATTTTCTAATTCTTCCATCATTCTTGGAGTAATTTTAGTTTTTGTATCATCTACAATTATAAAAACATCTATATCAGATTCGGGTTTAAATTCTTGCGTGGCAGTAGAGCCCATTAAAACGACGGACCTAATTAAATTCCCATGCTTTTTAAGTAATTTCTCAGTAAACTTTTTCAAATAATCTGCTCTTTTCTTTAATCCGGCTTCCTTACTTTCTTTCTCACTATTCTTCCCCTTCATTTTTTTATTAACTTTCCCCTTTTCCTTTTTAGCCATTTTATCACCTTTAAATAATTACATTTAAAATATTACATTACTTATATATAAAGCTTTCCCTTCATTCTAAGAATAATTAAATTTTAATCAAAGAATTTAAAAAATAAATATGGATTTAATTAAATTAGCAAAAAAGATAACCAAAGAACTTAAGAAATTAAAAGAAATTAAAGCAATTGCTGTTTATGGTTCAGTTGCTTTAGGTTATAATGATAAATTTTCTGATTTAGATATGGTTGCTTTTTGTGACAAAATACCAAAAAAGAAAGATAGAGAAAAAGTTTTAAAAGGAATAGTAAATTTCCATAAAGGATATTCGGAATCTGTAGACAGTTTTGATATTGATGATGTAAAAAATTGCGGGATTTTTTATAAAGAAATTAACGATATAAAAGACCTTTTAAAAACATTTAAGGAGAAGAAGTGGGGTGTGCGAGGGTTTAATCACTTTTGTGTGGTATTCAAAACCAATTTACGACCCTAAAAATTTAATAAAGAAATGGAAAAAAGAGTTATCTAAATATCCAAACCAATTCAGAAAAGGTAAATTAGAGTATTTAACTGCTATTTTTAATTTTGCAAAAAATTATGAAGTTTATCTAAAAAGAAAAAACTTTATTTATGTTTCTTATAGGACCGAAGAACTAAAAGAAATTTTAATAGAAGCTATATATGCATTAAATAAAAGATACCCAATAAGTAAATGGTTTTTTAGGGATATAAAAAATTTAAAATTAAAACCAAAAAACTGCATTAAAAGATTAGAAGAATTTAGTTTATTGGGAAACAAAGAAAAGGATTTAAAGAAAAAATTAAAAATCCTTAACTCACTCGCATTAGAAACTTATAAAATTGCTAAAAAAGAAATTCCAAATTTAAAGGTAAGAACTGAATTTTAATTTATCTAAGTTCTCTTCTTTTCCAAACTTCCGCTTTGCCTTTTTTATGAGCTGCTTGTGAAAGGAATGTCCACTCTTCTTCGGGAACCTCTAACAAATCCTTTAAAGGCTCTAATGCGTGGTCTTTTATTAT